>DAOUAB010000035.1:0-8647 GCA_034434015.1 Anaerolineales bacterium | reverse complement strand
CGCGCGCCTGGACCGCCCCGCCCTGCGCGCCGCGCTGCGCCAGGTCCTGGCGGCGGCCGCCCCGGCCGAGGCCCGCGTGCGCGTGACCCTTGATCTAAGTCAGCAGCCCGGGACGCTGTATCTGACGGTGCAGGCGCTCCAGCCGCTGCCGGCGGAGGCGCTGGAGCGCGGCGTGGCCGTGCGCACGTCGACTCTGCACCGTGACGCGCCCGAGGTCAAGTCCACGGCTTTTCTGGTCGACTCGCAGCCCGAGCGCGGCGCGGCGCCGGCCGACGTCTTCGAGCTGTTGCTGGTGGACGAAGCCGGCTGCCTGCTGGAGGGCGCCTCGAGCAACTTCTTCGGCGTGCGCGAGGGACGCCTGCACACCGCCGGCCTGGGCGTGCTGGCCGGCGTGACGCGCCGCGTGGTGCTGGACCTGGCGCGCCAGGCCGGTCTGGAGGTGGCGCTGGACGCCATCCCGCTGGCCCAGGTCCCGCGCCTGGCGGAGGCCTTCCTCACCAGCAGTTCGCGCGGCGTGGTGCCGGTTGTGCGCGTGGACGACATGATCATCGGCGCCGGCGTCCCCGGGCCGATCACGCGCCGCCTGCGCGACCTGTACGAGGCGCGCCTGCTCGAGTACGCCGAACCGATTGCGGACGCCTGAGCCCATGCCCGTGCTGCGCGCCCTGCTCCGCTTCTTCTTTCGCCTGCTCTACAACGAGTTCGCCTGGGCGTACGACTGGGTGAGCTGGAGCGTGTCGCTGGGCCAGTGGCGGGCCTGGCAGCGGACAGCGATCGGACGGCTGCGCGGCCGGCGCGTGCTGGAGATCGCCCACGGCACCGGCGACCTGCTGCTGGACCTGGCCGCGCTCGGCTTCCAGCCCATCGGGCTGGACCTCTCGCGCGCCATGGGCCGGCAGGCCGCGCGCAAGCTGCGCCGCCACGGGCTTGAGCTGCCGCTGGTGCGCGGCCGCGTCCAGGCCCTGCCCTTCGCCGACGGCGCCTTCCCCAGCCTGCTCGCCACCTTCCCCACCGAGTTCATCGTGGACGCGGAGGCGCTGGCCGAGTTTCACCGCGTCGTGCAGCCGGGCGGCGTGCTGGTGGCCGTGCCGGTGGCGCAGATCACCGGCCCCGGCCGGCTGGACCGCCTGGTCGCCGGCCTGTTCCACATCACGGGCCAGTCGTCCACGGATTGGTTCGCGCCGGTCCTGGAACGCTACGCCCAGGCCGGCTTCGCGGCGCGCCTGGAGACCGTCGCCCTGCCGCGCAGCCTGGTGACGGTGTTGGTGGCGGAGAAGCCCTGGCCGCGGGCAGCGGAGAGCGGCTAGCGGTCCGCCCTTCGCTTTCCGTCTTCGACTGCCTGCCCCCCGGCCTCTGCTACAATCGCCGCATGCTCGCCCGCCGCAACTGGCCTGCCTGGCTGCGCCGTTTCGCCGCGGACGCGCGCGACGCCTTCGTGGTGCTGCGCGAGTTCCGGGGATCGCTGCTCGCGTTCGCGCTGACCGTGGTCGCCGGCGGGGGGCTGTACTACCTCCTGGCGCAGCAGGCCGGCGAAGCCAAGCCCGCGACGCTGGCGGAGAGTTTCTACGCCATCCTGACCATGATCTTCCTGCAGACCATCTTCGACTTTCCGTCGGTCTGGTATCTGCAGCTTTTCTTCTTTGTCATGCCGCTGCTGGGCCTGGGCATCCTGGGCCAGGGCGTCACCGACATCGGCGTGCTGCTGTTCAACCGGCAGGCGCGCGGGGAGGTCTGGCAAGTGGCCGTCGCCGAGACGTTCTCCAACCACATCGTCGTGGTCGGGCTGGGGCACCTGGGGTTCCGCGTCGCCCGCGCCCTGCACGACCTGGGCGAGCCGTTCGTGTGCGTCGAGCAGAACCCGGAGGCCGACCTGGCCCGCCAGGTCCAGGACTGGAACGTGCCCATCATCCAGGGCGACGCCCTCAAGCACGACGTCCTGCGCAAGGCCGGCCTGGAGCGCGCCCACACCATCGTCCTGGCCACCAGCGACGACATCATGAACCTGCAAATCGCCATCCACGCCCGGGCCGTCAACCCCAGGGCGCGCACCATCGTGCGCCTGTTCGATGACGAGTTCGCGCGCGAGGTGGTCAGCGCCTTCGGCATCACCTCGGCCTACAGCGCCTCGGCCCTGGCCGCGCCCACCTTCGCCGCCGCCGCCGCCCGGATCGAGGTCGTGCAGTCGATGACCCTCAACGGGCGCGTGCTCAACATGAGCCGCTTCACGCTGGGCGCTCAATCGAGTCTGGCCGGCAAGACGGTAAAACAACTGGAGCACGACCTGGACCTGAGCGTCGTCCTGCTCAAGCGCGGCAAGGAGATCGACCTGCACCCGGACAATGACCGGGCGCTCAGGGCCGGCGACGAGATCACGGTCTTCGCGGACACAGCCACCCTGCACCGGCTGGCCCGGCTGGCGGAAGGGCGCTGAAAGCGGGTGGCGCGCCTCCCTGCACGGCAACGCTCTCGTCCGCCGTGCGCGGGCTGACGCCCCTACTCAGCCGCGCCCGGGGCGCGGTATAATCCGGGCACTTCCCCCGCCCGCCCGGCGTCCTCGGCGGGCGGTTCTTGCGTGAGGAGGCAGAGGCCTGTCTATGCAGCAGCGTTTTCTCAACTGGCTGATCGTGATCGTGGTGGCGCTCGCGATCTCCATCTACGTGGTGCTCCCCACCAGCCATCTCGTCTTCACCCTCGGCAACCAGACCATCGACCGCAGCCAGTTCCGGCAGGGCCTGGACCTGCAGGGCGGCATCCAGGTGCTGCTGGAGGCCGACTTGCCGGCGGGCACGAACATCAACGCCGTCGCGATGGAGACCGCCAAGCGCATCGTCGAGCAGCGCGTCAACGGCCTGGGCGTGGCCGAGCCGACCATCCAGACCCAGGGCGAGCGGCGCGACCGGATCGTGGTCGAGCTGCCGGGCTTCACGGACCCGGAGCAGGCCATCGCCACCATCCGCCAGACCGGCCTGCTCGAGTTCGTCATCATCCCCACCGGCGAGTTGCCGCCCGCCGAAGGCGCCGTCATCCAGACTTACTGCCCGGTCGTCACCCAGGTGGATTGCGGCAACCCGGCGCAGACGCCGGCCCCGGCGTCCACCGAGGCGACCACCGACACCCTCCCGGCGAAGACCTATGTGACCCTGATGACCGGCGCGGCGCTGCAGGACGCCACCGTCGGCGCCGACGAGCTCGGCAACCCGCTGATCAATTTCACGCTCACGGGCGACGGCAATCGCATCTTCGGCGCCTTCACGAGCGCGCACATCGGCGATTATCTCGCCATCGTGCTGGACAAGACCGTCATCTCCGCGCCGGTCATCCAGGCCGCCATCACCGACCGCGGCCAGATTTCGGGCAACTTCACCATCGACTCGGCCAACCAGCTCGCCCTGCAGTTGCGCTATGGCTCGCTGCCCGTGCCGCTCAAGGTGGTGGAAAGCCGCGTCATCGGACCGTCGCTGGGCCAGGATTCGCTCAACCGCAGCCTGATGGCCGGCGCGATCGGCATGACCGTGGTCGTCCTGTTCATGTTGCTTTACTACCGCCTGCCCGGCTTGATCGCGGTGCTGGCTATCCTGACCTATGGGCTGATCACGCTGGCGCTGTTCAAGCTGATCCCGGTCACGTTGAGCCTGGCCGGCATCGCGGGCTTCCTGCTCAGCACCGGCAGCGCCCTGGACGCCAACATCCTGATCTTTGAGCGCCTGAAAGAGGAGCTGCGCAACGGGCGCTCGCTGCGCGCCGCCCTGGCCCCGGCCTGGCAGCGCGCCTGGCCGTCCATCCGCGATTCGAACATCGCCGCCGTCATCATCTGCCTGATCCTGTATTGGTTCGGCTCGGCCTTCGGCGCCAGCATCGTGCAGGGCTTCGCCGTCACGCTGTTTGTCGGCGTGCTCATCAGCCTGTTCTGCGCGCTGGTGGTGACGCGCACCTTCCTCACCGCGACGGTGGAGTGGTTCCACGGCGTGGAGGAGCGGCCGGCCTGGTTCGGAGTGTGAGGTCCACCATGGATATCCTGGGCAAACGCTACTGGTACTTCCTGCTCTCGCTGGCGCTGATCATCCCCGGCCTGGCGGCGATGGGCGTCTGGGGCCTGCCGCTGGCCATCGACTTCACCGGCGGCTCGCTGCTGGAGGTGCAATTCGGCTCCGGCCAGGCGCCGCCGCCGGCGGAGGTGACCGCCCTGTACGAGCAGGAGTTCGACATCACCAACACGCGCGTGCAGACGTCGGGCGCCGACGTCCTCATTGTGCGCTCGCCGTTCATCGAGGAGGCCACGCGGGCCGAGATCGTCCGGGCCATGGAGGCGCGCTTCGGCGGCCCGGTGACGCTCAAGCGCTTTGACAGCGTCGGCCCGACCATCGGGCAGGAAGTCGCGGCGCGCGCCGCCCTGGCGGTGGGCGTGGCCGCGCTGGCCGTGGTGGTCTACATCTACTTCGCCTTCCGCGGCCTGCCGCACGCCCTGCGCTACGGCGTGTGCGCCATCATCGCCATGATCCACGACGTGGCCGTGGTGCTCAGCCTGGGCGCCATCGGCGGGCACTTCTTCGGCTGGCAGATCGATTCCCTTTTCCTGACCGCCACGCTGACCGTGGTCGGCTTCTCGGTGCAGGACAAGATCGTGGTGTTCGACCGCATCCGCGAGAACAGCCGCATCTACCGCCGGCTGCCGTTCGAGTTCCTGGCCAACCACTCCATCGTGCAGACCCTGCAGCGTTCGATCAACACGCAGTTGATGACGGTGCAGTTCCTGCTGCTGGCCCTGGCGCTGTTCGGCGGCGTCACCCTGCGCGAATTCGCCATCACGCTGGTGGTCGGCCTGCTCTCCGGCACCTACTCGTCCATCTTCATCGCCGCCCCGATCCTGGTGGTCTGGGAGAAGCGCGAGTGGACCCGCTGGTTCGGCCGGCGGGCCGAGGCGGCGGCTTAGCCTCGCCGCGCCCGCCCCAGGCGACAAAAAAAGGCCGGAGCCCTGCCGCTCCGGCCTTCTCGTCTGCCTCGCGCTGGCGCGTTCAGCGCTGGACGATGGGCAGATAGATCGCATTACTGAGGGTGAGAATCTGGCCGTCCAGCCGGAAGGCCAGATTGTCCTGGAGGCCGATGCCGCACTGGGTGCGGCGCGCGCCCCAGCCGCTGGCGGTCGGGATGCCGGTCGCCAAGGCGCAGGTGCCGAAGTTCAGGCTGGTGCCGACCGTCTCACGCCAGGCCGATTCAGAGCTCCCCAGCGCGCCGCTGCTGCTGCTCTGCCAGCTCCAGGCCGAGCCGTCCGTCGACGAGACATTGGCCTGGATCGACAACCAGTACTTACGGCCGCTCGGGCTGCCGGGCAGGAACAGGCTTGTGCTGATCACATAGTTGGGCGCGTTGCTGAAGCTGGTCACCGTCTGCGCCGTGTAGAGCGAGCCGGGCAGGCCGGCGCTGTCGTTATAGATGTTGAGATTGAGCGACGTCACCGTAGGGCCGCCGGACACGCCGCCGCTGACCGTGATCTGCTGGATCCACCAATAGACGTTGGTCGCGGCCGTGGTGATGACGATGTCGTCGGCCGCCTGCGCGCCGCGCGCGCCGAGGGTGAAATTAGGGATGTCCGACGAGGTCGCGCCGGCCTGCACGCCCACATTCTGGTCCGCCCCCAGCAAAACGAACGCCCCCACCTGGCCCCCGGTTTCCGGCGCCGGCGCCTGCGCCTGAGCCTGGGGACCCGGAACCAGTCCCAGAAGCACCCCGGCCGCCACCAGCGCGCCTATGGTGACCTGCCGCATGTTCATGCCTCACCTCCTGAGGAACGCACGCCCTTCATCACCATTTCATTGTAGCACGCGGCCCGGCCGCCCGGCCTCCGTAAAACCGACTAGCGCGCCCCGAACCACCAGGCCGCGAACTCGCGGCCGTGCAGATAGATCAACAACCCCCCGAACACCAGGAACGGGCCGTAGGCGAAGGGCGTATGCGGGTTGTAGCGGCGCCGCGCCACCTGCGCCGCCAGATAGCCCAGGCTGAACAGGCCGGCGGACACCACACCGATGAACAACGCGAACAGCACGCCGGACCAGCCGACCGCCAGCCCGATCAGGCCGGCCAGGTTCACGTCGCCGCCGCCGAAGGCGATCTCGTCCAGCGGCTGGCCGCGCACGCGCGCCAGCACCCAGGCATACAGCTGCCCGACCAGAAACAGCAGCCCGACCAGCCCGTAGCCCACAACGCCGCCGAGCAGCGTCTTCTGCCAGCCGCGGTCCGGCGCCAGCGCGCCCAGCAGGGCCAGCACCAGGGCCGAGACCCAGACCACGCGCCACAGGATCAGGCGGTGCTCCAGGTCGATCACCGTGATCAGGGCGAACACGACCGTGATGACGGCGGCCGACAGGAAGCGGGCGCCGTCCCCGCCGGACCAGGCCCACAGATAGACGAAGCCCGCGGCCAGGGCCGCTTCGACGAGCGGGGCGCGCCCGCCGCGCGGCGCGGCGCAGTAGAGGCACCGCCCGCGGCGCAGCAGCGCGTGGCCCAGCGCCAGCCAGTGCTCGGCCGGCCGCGCCAGCCCACAGGCCCGGCAGTGCGGGACGCGCACCGGGCCGCGCCGCCCGGCCTCATCCGGCGGCAGGTCGTCCGCCAGGACATTCACCAGCCCGCCCGCCGCCAGGCCCAACACGATCGCCATCAACCACATGCGCCGCATTATACGCTCGCCCGTCCGCTTTCGGTTTCAGCCGGCCTCTGCCGTCGGCCCTCTGCCCACGGCCCGGGTCCTCCGCGTATAATCTCTCCCGTGACCTCCGTCCGCCATTTCCCCAGCCGCGACCGGCTGAGCGTGTTGACGGCCATCATCATCCTGGCCTATACGCTCTCGCGTTTCCTCGACCTGCCCTCCCTGGCCGTCGGGACCACGGTCTTCGGCTCGGCCCTGGGCGTCGAGATCGGCGGCCCGCTGCTCATCCAGTTGCTGGTGGCGGCGTTCATCAGCACCGGCGCCGACGCCCTGATCCGCTCGCACCCGCGTTTCGCTCCCGACGGCGAGCCGGCCGCCCGTTCCACCGTGATGCACTGGGTGGTGCCGGGCGCCGCCGCGCTGGTGCTCGGGGCGGGGCTGGAGCGCCTGCCGGACGGCCCGGCCTGGTGGCTGGGCCTGGGCGGGGCCGCCCTGGCGCTGACCCTCGTGCTCGTCGCCGAATACATCGTGGTCGATCCGGCCGACCCGGCCCGCGATGCGGCGGCGCTCACGCTGAGCGTGCTGTCGTACGGCCTGGCGCTGTTGCTCTTCGCCGTCCTGCACTCCCTCGGCGCGCGGGCCGCCATCGCCACCACCATCGGCGGCGGCGCCGCCGCCGGCCTGGCCTGGCGCCTGTTCGCCCTGAACGGCGCCCCTGTGAGGCGCGCCGCGCTGCACGCGCTCCTCATCGGCCTGGTGTGCGCCGAGGTGATCTGGGCCGTCGCCTATTGGCGGGTCCGATCCAGCGGCGCCGCGCTGCTCGTCCTGCTCCCTTTTTATCTGGGGACCGGGCTGGTTCAACAGCACCTGGCCGGGCGCCTGGACCGTCGCCTGTGGATCGAGTACGCCCTCGTCGGCCTGGCGGCGGGCGGCGTCATCCTCGCGTTCAGCCTGGGCCGGCCGTGAACTTTTCCGGGGCCGGGCCGGTACTAGAATTGAACCGATCCCGGTTTGACGTTCGACACCATCAAACCTATACTCACATCAGGCCGTACGGTCGGCCTGCCCAGCGGCCCGCCCCGGGCCACCTCTCCAATTCCTGCTAGAAAGAAGGTGATCGAGCGCCACGTCTTTGCTCGCCGATTCGCCCGCTTTTCGGCCTATTCACGCCCGCACAAGGACAAGGAGAAGGAAGAAGATGAAACGCTTTCCTCGCCTCTCGACCGCGCTGGGGGGGCTGGTCGCTCTGAGCCTGGCGCTCGCCGCCTGTGCGCCGGCCGCCACGCCGACGGCCGCCCCACAACCCACCCAGGCGACCGCGGCCACCCAGGCTCCGGCCCCGACGGCCCTCCCCCAGCCCACCGCCGCGCCCCAGCCCGCCTTCAGCGGCACCGCCAAGATCACGTTCACGCAGGAACCGGATAACCTCAACCCGTATTACTCGTCGATGTTCTTCTCGCAGATCACGACCCAGTTCTGGCTCAAGGGCCTGTGGTCGTTCGACGACGCCGGGAACACCGTCCCCGAGCTGGCCGCCGAGATCCCCAGCGCCGCCAACGGCGGCGTGAGCGCCGACGGCAAGACGGTCACCGTCAAGCTCAACCCGGCCGCCACCTGGAGCGACGGCACGCCGGTGACCGCCGACGACCTGGTCTTCACTTACGACATGATCATGTCCGACCAGAACGTCGTCCAGAGCCGCTACCCGTATGAAGATTACGTGGCCGGCGTGGAGGCCCGGGACGCGCAGACCGCCGTCGTGACCTTCTCCGAGCCGTTCGCGGCCTGGCAGACGACCCTGTTCAAGTGGGTGCTTCCGAAGCACATCCTGCAGCCCGTTTTTGACCAGGAGGGCACCATCGACCAGGCCGAGTGGAACCGCGCGCCCACGGTCGGCGTCGGGCCCTTCACTTTCCAGGAATGGGAGTCCGGCAGCCACCTGAGCTTCCGGGCCAACGCCAACTGGATCCGGCCGCCCAAGCTGGAGCAGATCTTCATCCAGAT
>DAOUAB010000034.1:0-6526 GCA_034434015.1 Anaerolineales bacterium | reverse complement strand
GCGGCACCCCCAGCCAGACCAGGCCGATGCCCGCCACCAGCAACCAGATCGAGGTCAGCACCATGGCCAGCGTCGCCAGCCCGGCCAGGAACTTGCCCAGCAGCAGCGCGTCGCGGTAAATCGGCTGGGCCAGGATGCGGCTCAGCGTGCGGCGGTTGAACTCGCCGTTGACGGCGTCGAAGCCCAGCGCGATCGCAATCAGGGGCGTCAGGAAACCCAGGAAGGAGACGAAGGCGGGCAGCGGCTCCTGCGATGTGGTGAACAGCTTGAGCAGGAGAAAGGGGTCTTCGGCCGTCGTGGCCCGGATGGCGTTGATGGCCGCGTACACGGCCCCGCCCGCCGCCAGGAATCCCAGCCCTTCCAGGATGCGCATGCGCGCCCCGGTCAGATTGTCGGCCATCTCCTTAGCCATCACCGTCCAGACGCCGCGCCAGGGAGAGCCTTCACGCCGCATGGGCCACCTCCGTGAAATATCGGGCGTACACTTCGTCCAGGCTGGGCTCTTCGAGCTGCAGGCTGAGCAGCCGGCCTCCACTGCCGACCACGGTCCGGGACACTTCGCCGCGCAGATCGCACTCGGCCTCCACCTGGTAGACGCGCCCGTTCTGGCGCGCGACGCGCACCACGCCCGCCAGCCGCTGGAAGTCATTGGTCAAGTCCGGCCCCTCGGCCTCCAGGTGGATGTTGTAGGCGCCGCCCAGCACCTGCCGGGCCAGTTCGGGCACCGTGCCCTCCAACACCATCCGGCCGCGCCGGAACAATCCCACCCGGTCGCAGATCGCCTGGACCTGATGCAGCAGGTGAGACGACAACAACACGGTGATGCCGTCCCGCTTCAGGCCCCGGATGAGGTCGAGAAACTCGCGCGCTGCCTGCGGGTCCAGGCCGAGGGTGGGCTCGTCCAGGATGATAATCTCGGCTTGTTTGACCAACAATTCAGCCAGGCCCAGGCGCTGGCGCATGCCGTGGGAGAAGGTCCGCACCGGGCGACGCAGCGCCTCCGGGCTCAACTGGAGGCGCTCCAGCGCCTCCTCGATCCGGCGCCCGGCCTCCCGGGCCGGGATGCCGTTCAGCCGGGCGGTGTAGCTCAGGTTCTCGTGCGCCGTCAGATCGTCGTAGAAGCCGACCTGGTCCGGCAGGTAGCCGACCCGGGCTTTCACCTCCAGCGGCTGACGGGCCGGGTCGAAGCCCAGGACCCGGACGGTGCCCGAGGTCGGCTCGGTCAGGCCGAGCAGCATGAGGATCGTCGTCGTCTTGCCGGAGCCGTTGGGCCCGAGCAGCCCGAACACCTCGCCGCGCCTGAGCTGGAAATTCAGACGGTCGACGGCGAGCGTGGCGCCATAGCGCTTGGTCAAATCTTTAGTCTCAATGACAGGTTCCATCGTGACCACCACCTCTCGCGAGAAGGTCGGCGGCCGGCAGCGTTTTCCCCTGGTCGTTGCGCTGTTCGCGCCTCGACCGAGCCTTCGGCCCAGGCTCAGGCCGAGGGTTTGATCGAGGCGCTCGGCACGCTTCTCGCAAGCAAACCGGGACGCGCCCCGGGTTAGCGCCGCCCGAAGCGGGCCACGGCGAGGGCCACCACGCCCAGCGCGCCGGCGATCAGCACCAGACCGACAGCGCCCCACAGAGTGGACGTGACGACCGTGATGCGGAATTCGGCCGTCTCGCGGTCGCCTTCGGCCGGGACGGCGCGCAACGTCACGCCGTAATCTCCGGCGATGGCCTTCTGCGGCGGCTTAACCCGGGCGATGACCTGCACTTCCTGGTTCGGCTCCAGGTTTTCGATCAGTTCAGGTTCGAAGGTGACGCTCCACTGGGCCGGCGCGGTGGCCTCCATGTGAATCTCGGTGACCGGAGCGCTGCCCTCGTTTTTCAGAAGGAGCTCCAGCGGCGACTCCTGCCCGGCGTTGGCCCGGCCGCTCAGCCGTCCGTCCGGGGCGGCCAGCGCCAGGTCCGGCTTGCCGGTGACCACGGCGGTCAGGGCCACCTCGCTCGAAAGCTCCTCGGACTGCGTGCGAACCCGCAGGGGATATTCGCCCGCCGGAACGCCGCTGGCCGGACGGACGACCACATCCACGCTTTCGGTCTGGTTGGCTTTGATCGGCAGGTTGGCCAGCTCCTGGCTGCTGAACGCCTTGCGGAAGGTCACATCGAAACCGTCCGGCGCTTCAAAGTCAAACGTCAGCGAGGTGTCCTGATCCGAGGCGTTCTTGATTTTCAGGCGGTAGGTAAAACTGGAGGCGGGTGTGCCTTTGAGGGTGGGCAGCTCCGGCTCCACCACCAGCGACGGCGGCAGGCTCTCGCCGACGATGAACTCCAGCGGCAGGCTGGCCTGCACGCCCTCGCCGCGGCCGACCACGACCAGCCGGTACGCGCCATCCTTGATCCCGAGCGGGATCTGGACGTTCAGGGTCACGGTGCGGCTCTCCGCCGGCTCGACCTGGACCGCCTGCACCACGCGCCCGCCGCCCTGGAAGACGGCCCGCCAGCCCTCCGGGACGCTCTGGATATCGAGACGGATGATCTGCGCCGGCACGTCCGTGACCTTGACCTCGAGCCCCACGTTGAGCGATTCGCCCGCCCGCACCTCCTGGACCGGGTACGCCGTGGAGATGACGAGCGTCCCGGATTGGGCGGCGACGCCCCCGACGGGCAGCAGACAGAGACACACGGCAAGGAAAACAGCAAGTAGGCGTGACATGACGACTCCTTCAGTTGGTTGCGTGAGCGATTGATGAGATCGGTTTGTGGCGCGCCGGGCCCCATTCCAGGCGGCGCGTTCAAACCGCAACGCCCGCGGTCCAGCCCGGTCGGACGGCCGCGCCGCCGGGCGTCGCCGCGCGTCAGGCGATTGAGTCGAGTAGATGACGGTCCCGCACGCCGCCGCCCGGGTACGAGCGCCCGATCAGAAGCATACCGGCGCCCGGACAGCGGCACGACCTCCCGGACGATCAGCCCCTAACCCGCGGACTGTTCTACTCCGGGTATCTAGCAAAACCGCATATGAAAAACGTTAACGGCTCGATCTTCCCGCCCCGGCGGCCCGGCCGCCAGCCATCAAACCGTTGAACAATCCCACCCGTCAGGGTACAATCCTGACTCGCACTCACCACGACGCTTGTCTCCCTTTCCTGTTCTAACGTCGCAGCCCAACGGCAGCGACGCGCCCAAGGAGCCCTATGCGAATCGTCGTCGATGCGATGGGCAGCGATCATTATCCGCGCCCGGATGTGGAAGGCGCCGTTCTGGCCGCCCGCGAGTATGGGATCGACCTCATCCTGGTGGGCGACGAGGCGGCGGTCCGTCCAATTCTGGACGCCCAGGGCGCGGCCGGCCTGCCCATCACCCTGCGCCACGCGCCCGAGATGCTGACCATGGAGGACAAGGGCATGGCCCTGGTCCTCAAGGCCAAACGCAAGAACGCCCAGAACTCGATGGCCGTCGGCCTGGACCTGGTCAAGACCGGCGAGGCCGACGCCTTTGTGACCATGGGCAACACCGGCGCCGCCTCGGTGACGGCGTACTTCCGGCTGGGCACCATCACCGGCGTGGAGCGCCCCGCCCTGGCGCCGGTCTTCCCCACCCGGACCGGCAGCTGCCTCGTCCTGGACGTGGGCGCCAACCCGGACTGCAAGCCCGAACACCTGCAGCAGTTCGCCATCATGGGCAGCCTGTACGCCGAGCGCGTGCGCCGGGTGAAGGCCCCGCGCGTCGGCCTGCTCTCCAACGGCGAGGAGGCCGGCAAGGGCAATCAACTGGTCAAGGAGGCCCACCCGCTGCTGGCGGCCGCCGGCCTGAACTTTGTCGGCAATGTTGAGGCGAAAGAGGTCTTCGGCGGCGACGTGGATGTGGTGGTGACCGACGGCTTCACGGGCAACGTCATGCTCAAGTCGTCCGAGGCGGTCGCCAAACTCTTGGTGGAGCTCATCCGCGAGAAGATTACGGCCGGCTCGCCGCTGGTCAAACTCGGCGGCGCCCTGGTCCGCCCGGCGCTGCGCGAACTCCGCCAAATCCTGGATCCCAGCGAGGCGGGCGCCGCCCCGTTGCTGGGCATTGACGGCCTGGTCTTCATCGGCCACGGCCGCTCGGACGCGCTGGCCGTCAAGAACGCCGTGCGCGTGGCCAAACAGGCCGTCGAAGCCGGCGTCGTCGCCGCTATCCGGTCCGGGATCGCCGCCGCGCTGGCGCAGCCCGCCTCCGGCGCCAGGGTGCTCGCATGACGATCCTGCCCGCCTCCTCCCGACCGCGCGTGGTCATCACCGGCCTGGGCGTCATCTCGCCCCTCGGCCTGACCCTGGCGGATTTCTGGGGCGGCCTGACCGCCGGCCGCTCCGGCCTCACCCGCATCACGCAGTTCGACGCCAGCGCCCTGCCCTGCCAGATTGCGGGTGAAGTCAAAGGCTTTGAGCCTAAACGCTACATGGACGTCAAGGACGCCCGGCGCATGGCGCGCTGCTCGCAGATGGCGGTCGCCACGGCGCGCGAAGCGGTGGCCGACGCCGGTTTTGCGGCCGGCTTTCCGGACCCCGAGCGCGTCGGGGTGCTGCTCGGCACCGCCGTCGGCGGGCTGGACAAGACCGACGAAGGCGCGACGGTGCTGCGGACGCAGGGCTTCGGGCGCGTCAGCCCGTTCTCGGTGCCGGAATCGGCGCCCAATATGCCGGCCCACCACGTCAGCAAGGCCTTCCAGGCGCTTGGCCCGCTGACCACCTGCGTCACGGCCTGCGCCTCCGGCACCCAGGCCGTGGGCGAAGCGGCCGAGATGATTCGCCGCGGCGCGGCCGACGTGATGATCACCGGCGGCGTGGAGGCCGCCATCACCGACCTGGCCATCGGCGGCTTCGCGGCCATGCGCGCCATGCCCATCCATTACAACGACGCGCCCGAGCGCTCGTCGCGCCCGTTTGACAAGGACCGCGAGGGCTTCGTGTTCTCCGAAGGCTGCGCCATCCTGATCCTCGAGCGCCTGGAGCACGCCCTGGCGCGCGGCGCGCGCCTGTACGCCGAGGTCCTCGGCCACGCCTCGTCGTCCGACGCCTACCACGTGGCCGCGCCCGACCCGTCCGGCGCCGGCGCGATCCGGGCCATGCGCTGGGCGATGCAGGCCGCGGGCGTTGAGCCGACCGAGATCGATTACATCAACGCCCATGGCAGCTCCACGCCGCTCAACGACGCCGGCGAGACCCTGGC
Source organism: Anaerolineales bacterium (assembly GCA_034434015.1). Lineage (GTDB taxonomy): Bacteria > Chloroflexota > Anaerolineae > Anaerolineales > UBA6663 > SpSt-583. Next base: position 1,336 of record DAOUAB010000034.1, on the reverse strand, counting down.
GATCAAACGCGTCTTCGGCGAGCACGCCTACAATCTCCCGATCAGCTCCACCAAATCCATGATCGGTCACCCGATGGGGGCGTCCGGCGCCCTGGAAGCCGTCGCCTGCGCCCTGACGATCCACCACGGCGTGATCCACCCGACCATCAACTACGAGACGCCCGACCCCGAGTGCGATCTGGATTACGTGCCGAACGTGGCGCGCCCCGCGCCGGTGCGCACGACGCTGTCGAACTCCTTCGGCCTGGGCGGGCAGAACGCCTGCCTGGTGCTGCGCCGCTACGAACCCGCCAACGGCCATCCCGCCGGCGGATAGAGCGCTCGGCTATCGGTCGTCGTTCTCGATCTTCCGACCTCCCATCCCATGCGTATCGTCACCGACACCAGGCGCGTCACCCGCAATCTCACTCTCGCCCGCTACGCCACCATCGGCGGCATCGTCCTGCTGGTCGGCGCGCTGCTCGTCAACCTGTATGCCCTCTCCCGACCGAACGACGTCCAGCTGCTGATCTACGTCATCATCGGCTTCTTCGTCGGTTACACGCTCAGCAACGTCGGCGGGGTGCTCAACATGCGCTGGGCGCGCCGGCCGGATAAAGGCCTGGCCGACGCCCTGCGCGGCCTCGACGACCGGCACACCCTGTACAATTTCCGCCTCGGCGCCGCGCACGTCCTGGTCGCGCCGAGCGGCGTGTACGTGCTGCATCCCAAGTTCCAGACCGGCCCCATCCAGTTCGCGGCCGGCAAGTGGACCAACCCCGGCGCGCGGCCCGGCTTCGGGCGCCTGTTTGGGCCGCGCGACACCCTCGGCAACCCGGCGGCGGAGGCCGGGCTGGAGGCCGACGCGCTCCGGGCCTTTCTCAAGAAACACCTGCCCGAGGCCGCGGTGGAGCCGCGCCCCCTGATCGTCTTCATGCACCCGCGCGCCGTCCTGGACACCGACGAATCGCCCGTGCCCGCCCTGCACGTCAAGCAACTCAAGGATTTCATCCGCCGCCAGCCCAAAGCCGAAACCCTGCCCGCCGCCGCCCTCACGGACCTGGAGACGAAGCTGGGCTTCGCGGCGGCCGAGTAGCCGCGTGGAAGAGGCCGAATACGATAACATCGCCCGTCTGGAGGCGACACACTGGTGGTATGCCGGGATGCGCGCCATCGCGCGCTCGGCCGTGAGCGGGCTCGCCCTCCCGGCCGGGGCCCGCATCCTGGACGCCGGCTGCGGCACGGGCGACGGCCTGCGCTGGCTGGCGGCGTTCGGGGTCGTCGTCGGCATCGACCTGCACCCCGCGGCGATCCGCCACGCCGTCCGCGTCTCGACCCGCCTCGCGCGCGCCTCGAT
>DAOUAB010000033.1:0-4943 GCA_034434015.1 Anaerolineales bacterium | reverse complement strand
CGCCGTCGCCGCCGGGCTTATGGAGCAGGCTTTGTTTGGACCGGGAGTCCGTGTGGGGATAAGATAGGGGTCATGGCTGGACCCCGGCGGCTTCCGCTGAACCCTCGCTTTTCGGCCGAAGCACGCATCGCGTGCGGCCTTAGCACTGCCCTACGGCAGGAACCGCCACCTCGTTACCTTGTGGACGCAGGATGCCGCTTACTGTCTGCGTCACTTACGGCGCGCAAGTGAAGCCTGCGCCGTAAGCCCGCGACGAACGTCGCGGGCGACAAGGCCATGCGCTCATCTTCCCCGTGCGGGTGCATTACCCGATAAACACCTCCTGAGACCCGTCTATCCTGGCTTACTTATACCGCATCCGGGCCGGCAGGCGCAAATGGGAAACCTGACCTACCCGGCTGCGCTCACAGATACTTCTCCACCGCCCAGCCGCCGGCCTTCATCGGCCGCGGCGCCGCCTCCGGCCGGGCCGGGTCGAAGGCCAGGACGTTGCGGCCGGTGAAGGCGTCCAGCACGTCGCCGAGCGCATCAGCCAGGAAGACCGGCCGGCCCAGCGCCTGCGCGACCGCCAGCGGCGGCACATCATCCAGGCTGATCCCGTCCGGGTGGTCGAACATCACGCGCGGCAGGACCACGAACTCGCCCAACGCGCGGTCCTTAAGCTGAGCGATCACGTCCTGGCCCATGAGCAGGCCGGCGACCGTGATGGTGTGGCCGAGGCGCTCGTTGCGGACCGGGACGACGCGCAATTGCGTCCCGGCGAGCGCGTCAAACTCCCGGGCGGCTTTCTCCAGCGTCGGCGCGAAAAGGGTGGCGGTGACTAAGGTGGCCTGGCGGCGGGCAAAGGCCTGACGGCGGACAAACGCCGATGGAAGGCCCCGCCGGGCCGGCGGTCGTCGCTCGTCGCTCGTCGGCAACTCCCGCCTGGAACGCCGCCACTCATCGAGAAAGTCCCTCACCATCCCCAGGCCGTTCTCCTGCAGGGCCAGTCCGTCGTAATACGTCTTCGGCGGGATCGGCGTCCCGGTCAGCAGAAACCACTCGTCGGTGGGGTAGGCGAAGCGGACGCCGAGGCGCTCGCGGCACTCGGCCTGCCAGGCGCTCACCGACGCCAGCACGGCCCGCGCCTCGTCCACGGTGTGCGGGCGGCGGCCATACTTGTGATGCCGGGTCAGGCCCACCGGCACGACGCTCACCGACCGCACCGCCGGGAAAAGCGCCGCCAGGTCGCGCACCGACTTTTCCAGGTACGGACCGTCGTTGAGGCCGGGCGTGACCACGAGCTGGGTGTGCGTCTCGATCCCGCGCCCGGCCAGCCAGCGCAGCTGCTCCAGGATGTCGGGCGCGTTCTTGTTCGCCAGGCAGGCGCGGCGGTTCTCCAGGTCGGTGGAGTGGACGGAGACGTACAGCGGCGAAAGGCGCTGCTCGTCAATGCGCCGCCAGTCGCGCTCGCTCAGGTTGGTGAGAGTGACGAAGTGCCCGTACAGGAACGAGTAGCGGTAATCGTCGTCCTTGATGTAGAGCGTGCGGCGCATGCGCGGCGCGGTCTGCAGAACGAAGCAGAACGGGCACAGGTTGTTGCAGCGCCGGATGTCGATGTCGAAGGTCGGGTGGACGAACTCCAGGCCGAGCGCCTGGCCGGAGCGCCGCCGGCGGCGGGCGGATTGCGCGCGGCCGTCGCGGCGGTACGTGATCTCGACTTCGTCCTCGGCGGCGTAGAACTGCACGTCAATGACGTCCTCCACCGGGTGGCCGTTGACGGTTAGCACCTCGTCGCCGGGGCGCAGGCCCAGCGCGGCGGCCAGCGAGCCGGGCGCCACCGCCCGGATCACGCCGGCGTACGTCCTGGGTTCGGTCTCGTGGAAAGTCAGGCCGGCCACGGCACAGGCTCAAGCAACGCCGGGGTGCGCTCCCCCTGCCGACCGAGGCGGAAGAGCCGGGCGCGCCCGCCCAGCCGACCGGACACGGCCGGCGGCGCCAGCGCCACAAACAACACTACCGCCCCGGCAACGACGCGGGCCGTCAGCCAGCCGGGGCGGGCGGCGGTCGCGGCCGTGTTCGCCGGCGTGACAACCTCCGCGCGATTCATAGCCCGGTCTCCTGCCTACTCCGGGTGCTCGTCCATGTACGCCTGGCGCCGGGCCGCGAGCTTCTCCCACAGCGCCGGCGGCGCCAGCGCGCGGATGGCGGCGTAGGCGGCCTGCACGCGGCTGTGGTCAACCGGCGCGACGGCGAACGGGATGGCGTACGTCCGGCCGTCGACCGTCAACTGCGCCGACTCGACCTCGCCGCCGACCGGCGGGTCAGCGACCGCCGACCAGTTCGCGCGCAGCACGCCTGTCTCGACCAGCAGCGCGTACAACCGGTCCAGGTCGGCGGCCTCCACCGTGAAGGTCTCGGTCCAGACCGGCGGCTGGTTGAAGTCGTAATCGGGCACGTAGGTGAGGACGCCGGCCCCATCCGCGCCGATCACCAGGGTGTAAGCGTAGTGATACGGCGGCGGCAGTGAGCCGGCCTGCCACTCGTAGGCCACGGCGAAATCGGCGGGGCGGGTCTCAGGCATAGACGGGCCACAGGCGGCCAGGATCAGGAGAGCCAGGCCGAGCAGGCGCGCGGGCGGCAGTCGAAGCGCGGGCCTCACAGGAATTCGATGGTCTCGGTAGTCGCCCGCGAGAGATCGGCGTAATAGCCGCGGCGGCGCTCCGGGAGCAGCGCGGCCAGCACGTACAGGGCCTCGTCCGTCATCAGGCGCAGGCGCTCGCGCGGCAGGCGGCCCGGCTGCGGCTTGTAGCGGAACGGCCGGCCGAGCCGGAAGTAAGCGCCGGGCTTGCGCGCGTTCCAGGGACCGAGCAGGGTCGGGTAGCCGGGCGTGTCCTCCACGGCCACCGGGATGACGGGCGCGCCGCTCTTGTAGGCCAGATAGGCCACGCCCTCTTTGCCCTGCCCCAGCGCCGGATGGCGGTGCGCCTCCGGCGCAATCAGGATCACCTCGCCGGCGGCCAGCACCGCCAGCGCCTGCTCCAGCGCGCGCCGGTCGAGTTCCTCGCGGTGGACGGGGATGACGCTCCACAGCCGCGTGAACAGGCCCCAGACCGGCAGGTTGTGGACCTCGGCCTTGGCCATCGGCACGATGTTGCGCGGCAGGTTGCCGAGCACCACGATCGGGTCCAGGAACGCGATGTGGTTGATCATCAGGATGGCGGGCCCGGCGGCGGGCAGATACTCCAGGCCCTCGATGCGGCCGTAGTCGATGCGCGCCAGGAAACGCCAGCCGATGTTCGTGATCAGCCAGCGCAGGACGCGGCGCACGGGTTCGTGGCGCGCGTGGTCATAGGCCGGGCGGACTTTGAGCTGGGTGGACGTGGCGGCCGTCTGGTCAAGAGGGCGAGCGTCGCGGTTCACGCCGTTATTCTACCGTGAATGGCGCGGGCCGTTCGATCAGGAGCGCGGCCTGGTCGCCGACGTTGTGCAGGCGTCGGATCAGTCGGGCCTCGTCCGGCGCGCAGCCGAGCAGGAGCTTGACTTCGATATCGCCCTTCAGCGTATCCACCGTGCAGACGACGGCCGTCACCGCGCGGTCCGGCTGCGACCCCACCCAGACGTCCACGCCGGCCCCATCGCCGGAGCGCGCGCCGTCCAGGTAGCCGTAGTCCAGCGGGTAGACGAAATCCGGGTAGCGCGGATGGCGCGAGCCGCGTGGCCGGTCGATGACCACGCGGCGCCCGGCCGCCAGCCGGTCCAGCGCCCGCCAGAAGTCAGGGGTCGCGGCGGGCATGCTCGGCCAGGTGGGCCTCGATGGCGGCCACGACGCCGGGCAGGTCCAGGTCGGTCGTGTCCAGGAGGACGGCGTCGGCGGCGGCCCGCAACGGCGCCAGGTGGCGGGAGGAGTCGATCCGGTCGCGTTCGCGCAGGTTGGCCAGGATGTCGGCGTAGGTGCGCGTGTCGTTCAGGGGGCTGGCGCCCTGCCGGGCCTGCGCCTCGTCGAAGCGCCGGCGGGCGCGTGTCTCCACCGAGGCGGTCAGGAAGATTTTGCAGTCGGCCTCGGGCAGGATGACGGTGCCCACGTCGCGGCCGACCATCACCACCCGCCCGCGCTGGCCGATGTGGCGCATCTGCGTGGTGAGCACGCGCCGCACGCCCGGCGCCGCCGCGACGATGGAGACGTTGTCCTCGACCTCTTTCTTGCGCAGCTCCCAGGTGATGTCCTCGTCGCCCTCGCTCAGCACCGTGCAGTCGCGGCCGTCGGACACGGTGGGCGGGAGGACGTCGATGTGGGCGCGCAGCGCGTACACCGACAGGGCCTCCGCATCGTCCAGCGGCACCCGGTCGCGCAGTGCCAGATAGGTCATGGCGCGGTACATCAGGCCGGTGTCGAAGAACAAATAGCCGAGCTTCTCGGCCAGCTGCCGGCCGACCGAGGATTTGCCCGAGGCGACCGGGCCGTCAATGGCGATAATGGAGGGGAGAGGCATGCGACGGTGAAAGTCCAGGGACGAACGACGGGTGACGACCGGGCGCCGTGTCTCAGGGCTGGCCGGCGGGCTGAAGCTGCTGGACATCCTGGCGCACCCACAGGATGACGCGCTCGGCCAGGGTCGGCGTGCGGCGGAAGACCAGCCAGTCCAGCTGCTCATGCCAGAACAGGTTCTCCGGGAACCAGAAGCGCCGGATGGTGAAGGCCTGGCCGAGGTAGGCCGAGCCGAGGGCCGGGTTCTGCTCGGCCTCCGGGGCGATGACCACCGGGCTCTGGATGAAGGCGCTCAACTCGGACACGAACTCGGCCCGGGTGAAGTCGCGCAGCGCCCAGGCCAGGGCGCCGTCCGGCTCGGCGCGCACCGTGACCGCAATTTCGTTTTCCTGTCCGACCGAGAAGTTGGAGATGTCGGTCAGCGTCTCCGTCAGGCGGCGCAGGTCGTCGGCGGTCGGCCGCTCCCACCACAACT
>DAOUAB010000032.1:0-33875 GCA_034434015.1 Anaerolineales bacterium | reverse complement strand
CCTTCTCGCGCATGCTGCCGATGGCGCCGGCGCTGTGCGGCTTCGCGGGCCTGACGGTCGCAGCCGCCTGGGAGTGGACGGCCGCCCGCGGGCGCGCGGCCCAGCTCGTCACCGCCGGGGCGCTGGCGGCCGGGCTGGCCCTGGGCGGCGCGGCCTCCAGCCACGCGTACTTCGTCGGCTGGGCGGGCCAACCGCGCCTGTTCGACGCCATCTACTTCGGCGCGCGGCTGACGGCCGAGGCGGCGCTGGCGCAGGCGGCCCAGGGCGACGTGCTGGTGACGACGCGCTCCGAACCGTTCGTGCGCTATCCGTTTGAATTGCTGTTGGGCGGCTCGGCGGTGGAGACCTTCGACGCGACGCCGGACTGCCTGCCCTACGCGGACGGCCGGGCGCGGCCGACGACTTACGGCGTCATCCAGGTCATCGACCCGGCCTCGCTGCCCGCCCTGCAGGCGGCCTATCCCCAGGCGCAGATCACGAGCTCCGTGATGCACCCGGACGGTTACGCCTACTCGGTGTTCCTCCAGGTCCCGGCCGGCGCGCGCGCCCCGGCCCCGGCCCGGCGCCTGGACGTTGAATTTGCGGGCGGGTTGCGGTTGACGGGCTACGACAGCCCGGCTGAGGCGCGGCCCGGCGAGACGGTGACCGTGCGCCTGTACTGGGCGGCACCCGGCCCGCTCCAGGCGCGCCTGACCGGCTTCGTCCACCTCGGCCGCGGGCGGCAGAGCGACCCACTCCTGGCCCAACATGATGGGCCGCTCTGTCCCGGCTTCACGCCGGACCGGTGGAGCGCGGGCTTCCGCTACCTCGAGACCCGCCGCCTTACGCTCCCGGCCGAGGCCGCCCCCGGAGAGTACGACCTGCGCGTCGGGGTCTACGACCCAACGACCGGCACGCGCCTGGCTGTGACCTCCGCCTCCGTTCCGGCCGAAGACGACCGCGCCATCCTGACGCCCTTCCAGGTCCGCTGAAGGAACTTCGCGATGCGCCCGTCCGCCCGGCGCCGCCCCGACGCCACTTCGCTCACTTATCTGTTGGCCGGCGCGCTGATCCTGGGCCTGGCCCTGTGGCTGCGCCTGACCCGGCCGTACAGCCTGCCGGTCTTCGGGGACGAGGGCATCAACATCCACTGGGCGCAGGAGTTCGCGCAGGGCCACGACGACGGCTATCCGTTGCTCATGGATGGCCGTTATCTTTTCGGCGTGCTGCTCGCCGGGCTGGGCATCTACGGCCCGCTGCCGCTGCGTTTCGCGCGCGCGGTGGTGGCCGTCATCGCCCTCCTCGGGTGCGCGGCGGCGATGGGCCTGGGGCGGCAGATGGGGACGCGCGCCGGCGGCCTGCTGGCCGGTTGGCTGTACGCGCTCCTGCCCTACGCCGTCTTCCACGAGCGCCAGGCGCTGACCGACCCGGTCATGGCGGATGTCGGCGCGCTGGTGGTCCTGTTCACGCTCCGGGCGGCCCGCCCTGGGCGCCGGGCCTGGGCTGCGCTTTCGGCCCTGGCGCTCGCGGCCGCGTTCCTGTTCAAGCCCTCCGGCCTGGTCTATGGCTTCGCGCCGGCCCTGGCCGTGGTCTGCCTGCCGGCCCGCCGGCGCATGCTGGGCCGCGGCGCGCTCACGCTCAGCCTGGCGGCGCTCATCACCCTGGTCTTCCTGGGCGCGCTCTATCCGCGCCTGGGCGTGAACGACGACCGGTTGAGGACGCAGAGCCTGGGCTTCATCCAGTGCCCGCCCATCGCGTGCCGGCTCGACCCGGCCGAGCAGTGGCGGCAACTGCAGAACGTCGCCCCGCCCCTGCCCGAGTTGCTGGACGTGTATTTCGGCTGGCCCCTGATCACGCTGGCCGCCGCCGCCTGGCCTCTCACGCGGACCCCGGCGCGACCGCGCGCCCTGTTCGTGCTATTGTTCGCGCTCAGCGCGGGCGCGTTCTTTCTGCTGGCCGGGCGTGACGAGCTGGCGCCGCGTTACCTCAGCCCGCTGGCCGCGCCCCTGGCCGCGCTGGGCGCGCACGGCCTCGTGACCGTCGTCCGGCGTTTGCCGACCCCGGCTCTGCGGCTGGCGCTGGCGGTCCCGCTGACTCTGCTGGTCCTGGCGCCGCTGGCGAACACCGTCTCGCTGATCCTGCGGCCCGAACGGGCGCGCGTGCCGGCCTTCGACCGGCACCAGTACTTCACCGGTCCGGTCGGCGGCGCGCCCTTCCAGGCGGCGGCGCTGGAGATCGCGGCGCAGGACGCGCGGCCCCTGATCATCACCCGGCACTTCATGCGCTACGCGCTGGCGGCGTTCTTCGACCCGCGCGCCGGGCGCGTCCTCAACCCGTGGGAGGTGCGCTGGCCGGATGTCGAAGAGCGCCTGGCGCAGGGCCGCGCGCTTTATCTGATCGACGAAGCCGATTGGGGCACGCCGGCGGGCGAGGCGCGGACGCGCGTCTATCCGTACCGGAAAGACCAGAGCGTCATCCGCGTCCGGCGTGTGGATGCGGCCGATCCGGCGGCGCGCGCCGAGCTCTACGCTTTCGTCTTCCCGTCGCCGGACGAGTTTCGCGGCGACTACGCGGCGCTGGCGCAGGCCCTGGCCGCGCAGACCGAGGCCGCGACGCTGGTCACGTATCCGCCCTCTCAATTGGAACTGCTCGCCGGCCTGCTGGACCCGGCTTCGGCAATGCGCCCGACGCCCATCGGCGGGCCGGCGCCGTGGACGCCGCCGTCCGTCATCGCCTCTTTGAAGGCGCTCGGCGAGCCCGCGCGGCTGCACGTCATCTTTCAGGATGAGACCCGCCTCGATCCCGGCCGCCAGGTGGAGGCGTGGCTTAACGTCCACTTCTTCCGCCTCTCCGAGCGCTGGATCGGGCCGCTGCGCTGGGTCGCTTACGCCGGTCCGGCGGGCGCGGGCGCCGAGGTCGTGCAGGCAGAAGCCCGTTTCGGGGATGGGCTGGACCTGGTCCAGATCGAAAATCTCGATCCTGTCGTCCGACCCGGCGGCGTGGTCCGGTTGCGGCTGACCTGGCAGGCCGCCGCCCCGGCCGCGCGGCCATACAAGGTCTTCGTCCACATCGTGAACGGCGATCAGCTCCTGGCCCAGCACGACGGGCAGCCCGTCGGCGAGTTGCGGCCCACCACCGCCTGGAGGGCCGGGGAGCAGGTCGTGGACCAGTTCGCCATCCGCCTGCCCACGGACGCGACCTCCGGCGTCTACCAATTCCGCATCGGGCTGTACGACCTGGAGACGCAGGCCCGCCTGCCCGCGCGCCTGAGCGACGGGACGGAGGCCGAGTTCTGGCTCGGAGGGCGTTTGACCATCCCATGACCGCTCACACGGCCCCCTCGCGCGGCGCCTGGCTGGCCTGGGGCCTGATCGTCCTGGCCGCCGCCGGCCTGCGCTTCACGGCCCTGTTCGAGATCCCGTATCAGGCCTGGGCCGACGAGGCGTACTTCGAGGTGCGCGCCCGCGAAGTGCTGCGCGGCGTCAACGTGCTCCCGGCTGCGGACCCGGTCTTCGCCACCGGGAACTCGCCCTTCCACCTGTACGCCACGACGCTGGCGCAGGCGCTGGGCGCGCCCGCGCCGTACTCGTCCCGCTGGGTCTCAGCCGCGATGGGCGTGCTGGGCGTGGCGCTGACGTTCCCGCTGCTCTGGCGCTTCTTCTGCGATTGGCCGAACGCGCGGCGGATGGTGGCCGCGCTGGTCGGGACGGCCGCGCACGCCGGCCTGTACGCCAGCGTCCACCTCAGCCGCGACGGCAACCAGAACCCGGGCAGCGTGGCGATGACGACCCTGGCGCTCGGGGCCTTGTTCCAGACTTTCGAGACCGGGTCGCGGCGCTGGGCGCTGGCGGCCGGGGCGGCCCTGGCGCTGGCGCTGACCACGTATGAAGCCGCCTACGCCCTGCTCCTGATCGCGCCGGCGTATGCCTTCGTCCGCTGGCGGGCCGGCGCCGTGGCCGGCCGCGCCGCCGCCGCGCTGACCGGACTGCTGTTCGCGGCGGCGCTGCTGCTCTTCTCGCCGCTGCTGATCCATTACCTCAATCATCCGGAAGTGGTGCTGAGCCGTTTCCGGATGACGCAGGGCGCGGCCCCGCCGGGCCTGCTGGAGGCGCTCGGCTGGGCGGCGCGCGGGTTCGCCACAGTCTGGGGCGGCCTGGCCTTCCGCGGCGACCCGACCATCGGCCAGAACCTGGCCGGGCGTCCACTGTTCGATCCGTTCACGGCCGCGCTGGTCGCGCTAGGGATGGCGGGCGCGCTCTGGTCGCTGCGCCGGTCCGCCGCCGCGCAGTTGCTGCTCGGTTCGGCCTTCGTCTTCTCGCTGCCCTCGGCTGTCACGCCCTTCCCGCCGGCCTTCACGCGTATGCTGCTCATGGTCCCGGCGCTGTGCGGGCTGGCCGGCTGGGGCGCGGCCCTGATCTGGGGCTGGGCGGAACGCCGGTCGCCGTGGGGTCCGCGCGCGGCGGCGCTGCTGCTCGCCGGCGGCTCGCTCCTGGGCATGCTCCTGACGGCGCGCGATTATTTCGGCGTGTGGGCGCGCGACCCGCGCCTGTTCGACGCGCGCCAGAGCGGGGCGCGGCGCGTGGCGGAACTGGCCCTGGCGGCGGCGGACGCCGAGGACGTGCTCGTCTCGCCGCTCACCCAGCCGCTCACCTACTACACCTTCCGCGTCCTGTTAGAGGACACGCCGGTCCAGTTGTTCGACGCGTCGCCGGACTGCTTCCCGTACGCGCACCAGCGCCCAAACGCAACGCGTTACGGCCTCCTGCCCACGCTCGGCTTCGACGCCCTGCCGGCGCTGGCCGCGGCCTACCCGCAGGGCCGGCAGGTGGACATCGTGCTGCACCCGGACGGCTACGCCTACGCTGTCTTCTTTCAGGCGCCGCCCGGCGCCCCGGCGCCCGCGCCGCAGGCCGCGTTCGAGGCGGAATTCGCTGGGGGCCTGCGCCTGGCCGGCGTGGACGCGCCGACCGAGGCGCGGCCGGGCGCGACCGTCACGGTCACGTTGCATTGGGAGGCCGCCGGGCCGCTGGCCTCGGGCCTGACCGGTTTCGTCCACATCGGGCGCGGCCGGAACAGCGATCCGTTCATCGGGCAGCAAGATGGGCCGCTCTGCCCGCCTCTGCCGCCGGAGCGCTGGCGGGCCGGCTACCGGTACGTCGAGCGGCGCACCGTGACCCTGGCCGCCGATGCGCCGCCCGGCCTCTACGATCTGCGGGTCGGGGTGTATGATCCGGCCTCGGGCGCGCGCCTGGCGATCTCGAGCGCCGACCGGCTGGTGGAGGATGACCGCCTGGTGCTGAACGAACTGAACGTGCGACCCTGAAGCCCTGTCTGATCCCCGCGCCTCTTCAGGTCCTGCGCGGTCAGTCACGAATGACACGAAGAGACACGAAGGGTTGCACTGGCTGCGTGCGAATTCGCTTAAATTTGTGCCATTCGTGGCAAAAGCTTGAGAGCTTATCTCTAAACCCGCCCGATAGCCGACGGCAGTGCCGTCGGCGACGCCTCTGCTGAGGTTTAGAGACAGGTTCTGAACTGTTACCGGACCCATAGAATAGCCTGAATGTCGGCGTCAATGGCAGGATCGAGTCCTCACACCCCGAACCCGGACACCCCACCGCCGCGCGCCTGGCCGTGGCTGGCCGGACTGGCGCTCGCCACTGGACTGGCGGCGCTGTTGCGTTATTGGGACCTGAGCGGACTCCCCCCCGGCTACTGGTACGACGAAGCGCACAAAGCGGTGATCGCCGTTTATATCCTGCGCGGGCTCCAGGCGCCCATCTACATCACCGACTTCATCGGCATCGAGGCCGGCTTCGCGTGGCTGCTGGCCGGCTGGTTCGCGCTGTTTGGGCCGACGGAATTCGGCGGGCGCGCGCTCTCAGCCCTGCTCGGGGTCCTGGCCGTGCCGCTGGTGTACGGCGCGGCGCGCGGGCTCTATCGCGATCATCCGCGCGCGAACCTGATCGGCCTGGCCGCCGCCTTCGGCCTGGCCGGGCTGTTCTGGCATCTCCTCTGGTCGCGGCGCGGGGACGAGATCAGCCTGGTGCCGCTGGCTTCGGCGGCGGTGCTGATGGCCGTGGTCTGGGCCTGCCGCCGGCGGACGATCCCGGCCTTCCTGTTCGCCGGCGCCCTGCTTGGCCTCAGCCAGTACATCGCGCCGGCCGCCCGCGTGTTGCCGCTGGAGGCCCTGCTCGCCTTCGCGCTTTTCATAGGGCCTTCGCCCAAAGAAAAGACTGACGCCTCCTCGAGGGGGAGGGTTGAGGCGGGGGTGGTGTTTGCCCTGGCCTTCCTCGCCGCCGCGCTGATCGTCTACGCGCCGCTGGGGCTGTTCTTTTGGGGACGCCCCGACCTTTTCCTGGGGCGCCTGGAGGTGGCCAGCGCCGAGGCGCGCGCCGGCGGACCGGCCTTCCTCCTGGACAACGTCCTCAAGGTCGCGCTGATGTTCAACGTCGCCGGCGACGCCATGCTGCGCCACAACCTGAGCGGGCGGCCGGCGCTGGACCTGATCGGCTCGGCCTGGATGTGGGCCGGCCTGATCGCGATGGTCCGCGAGCGCGCCCACTGGCGCAGCCACCTGGCCGTGCTGGGCTCGCTGGCCATCAACGTGCTGCCCACGGTCCTGAGCGACGGCGCGCCGGGGTTCGGGCGCTCGCTGGGGGCGGCGCCTATGTTGATGCTGGCGGTCGGCGTCGGCGTGGCGTGGGGCTGGGATCTCGTGCGGCGCTGGCCGTGGGCGCGCGGCCTGATCGCGGCGTCGCTGGCCGTCTCGACCGCGATCACGGTCTATGATTACTTCGTGGTCTACCCGCGCCAGCCCGGCCTGTTCGACACATTCGAGGTCGGCCTGGCGACCCTGACGCGCGCCGCCACCGCCGCCGCGCGCGACGGCGCCGGTTACCTGATCCTGGACCAGCCGAGCCGCCTGCATCCGGCGACGTTGCTGGCCGAGGCGCTCACGCCGGGGCGATTCCGCGTGGTGCCGGCCGAGGCCGGGTGCTTCGTGTACCCGGCGCGGACGACGGCGCCGACGGTTTTTGCCACGCTGCCGGCCTGGACCGCGCGTGTGCTGGAGCAATATCCGCAGGCGGCGCGGGTGGACGTGCTGCACGAGCCGGAAGTCTATCTGTATGGCGCCGTGCTGACGGCGCCGGCCGGGGCGGTCAGCACCGCCGGCGCTGGACCGGCGCTGGCGGCGGTCGGCGAGTCGTTCGAGCTGCTGGCCGTCGAGACCTCGGCCGCAGCCTTTCGGCCGGGCGAGGCCGCCGGCCTGCGTCTGCGCTGGCGGGCGGTGCAACCGGCGTCCGCGCGATACACGGTCTTCGTCCACCTGACCGGGCCCGCCAGCCCCTTCTACGCCGGCGCGGACGGCGAGCCCTGCCAGGCCGAGTACCCGACCGACCGCTGGCAGGCGGGCGAGGTCGTGGAGCACGAGCTGTCATTGGCGCTGCCGCCCGACCTGGCGCCGGGGGATTACGACCTGGCCGTGGGGATGTACGCGTGGACGACGGGCGAGCGGCTGCCGATCACACAGCCGGAGGCGCGCGAGCCGGACCGCGCGTTTGTGGCGACGCTGATTGTTCGATAAGGATACACCTTCAGCATGACTGAGTTCCGTTTCTCTTGCCCAATCCATGTGCGTTACGCCGACCTGGACGCGCAGGGCCATGTTAACAATGCCATGTACTTCACCTACATGGAGCAGGCGCGCTTTGAATACATGCTGGCCGCCGGCCTGTGGCAGCCCGGGCAGGACTTTCTCTCGGTGGGCACCATCGTGGCCGAGGCCGCCTGCACCTACAAGCGCCCGATCCTGCTCGGGCAGACCGTGACCGTGGCCGTGCGCACCAGCAAGATCGGCACCAAGAGCTCAATCCTGGAATATCGCCTGACCGTGGACGGCGAGGAAATGGCGACTGGCCGCACCGTGCAAGTGGCGTATGATTATCGGGCAGGACGCTCCGTGCCTGTCCCGGACGAGTGGCGCGCCAAGGTGCGCGCCCTGGAAGGGAACCCGGATCTCTGACCAAAGACGCCGTTCGCCCTTCGTCGCTCGTCCCTCGACAGGCTGGGGAGGCTCGGGGCGAACGCAATCTCACAAGGAAGCATTTCTGTTGGACACTTCTCCCACCCCATCTTCTGACGAAACCCAGGCCTCCCTGCCCGAGGTCGCCCTGGAACAACTGCCCGAACGCCTGCGCGAGGCCGCGGCGCGCGCCGGCTGGACGACGCTCATGCCGGTCCAGGCGCGGGCCATCCCGTACCTGCTGGCCGGCCGCGACATGCTCATCCAGGCCCGCACGGGCAGCGGCAAGACCGGCGCGTTCCTGTTGCCCATGCTGGAACGGCTCGACCCCGGCCGCCGGCACTGCCAGGCCCTGATCCTGGTCCCCACCCGCGAGCTGGCCCGGCAGGTGTGGCAGGAGGCCGAGAAGCTGTGCGGTGACGCCGGCCTGCGCGCCGTCGCGTTGTACGGCGGCGTCGGCTACGGGCCGCAGACCGAGGCGCTCAAGCAGGGCGCGCACATCGTCATCGGCACGCCCGGCCGCGTGCTGGACCATCTCCTGCGCCGCAATCTGGCGCTCGACCGGCTGACGATGCTGGTCTTCGACGAGGCCGACCGGATGCTGTCAATGGGCTTCTACCCGGACATGAAGCAGGTGCAGCGCTATCTGCCCGAGCGCCCGGTGCACACCTGCATGTTCTCGGCCACGTTCCCGGCCCATGTCCTGCGGACCGCGCAGGAATTCATGTCCCGGCCGGAGCTGCTGTCGCTCAGCCGCGACCACGTCCACGTCACCGACACCGAGCACGTCTTCTGCATCACGCTCGGCATGGACAAGGACCGCGGCCTGGTGCGCCTGATCGAGGTCGAGAATCCGGCCTCGGCCATCATCTTCTGCAACACCAAGACGCGGGTCCATTACGTGGCCGTGGTCCTGAGGCGCTTCGGCTACGACGCCGACGAGCTGAGCGCCGACCTGTCGCAGGCGGAGCGCGAGCGGGTGCTGGAGCGCGTCCGCCAGGGGACGCTGCGCTTCCTGGTGGCGACGGACGTGGCGGCGCGCGGGCTGGATATCCCCGACCTCTCGCACGTCATCCAGTACGAACCGCCCGAGGACCCGGAGGGCTATATCCACCGCGCCGGGCGCACCGGCCGGGCAGGCGCGGCCGGCGTGGCCATCTCGCTGGTCAGCCCGGTGGAACGCATGGCCCTGGAGCGCATCGCCAAACGCTACGGCATCGAGATGCAGGAGCGCCCGTTGCCCACCGACGCCGACGTGGCGGCCGTGGTGACCGAACGGCTGACGAGCCGGCTGGAGGCGCGCCTGCGCGAGCGCGACAAGCTGGAGACCGAGCGCAGCCGGCGCTTCGTGCCGCTGGCCCGCAGCCTGGCCGAGACCGAGGACGAGTCGGCCATCATCGCCATGCTGCTGGACGATTACTATCAACAACTGCTGCACGCCCCGGTGCCGCAGCCGGCGGGCACACAACCAGTTCGAGAGCCGCGGCGGAAACGGAGCGGCGGCGGCCGGCGGGGGCGGCCAAGAAGGTAAGCTGATCATCCACGAAGACCACGAAGAGACACGAAGGATTATTGCTCCTTCGTGTCCCTTCGTGCCCCTTTGTGGCTTCTTCGTGTCTCTTCGTGTCTCTTCGTGTCCCTTCGTGGATTCTTCGTGTCCCTTCGTGCCTCTTCGTGGATAAAGTATCATCCCCAACAAGATTGAAAGCCCAAAAATCTATAGAAAGTTATATATTGTCGTTTATTCTAAACTGATAGGATTTCTCCAATCCCTTCTGTCAGTAACCTGTCGATGCTGCGTCGTTATTTCCAACTCGGCCTGCTGCATGTCGCGCTGGCCCTGACCGCCCTCCCGGTTGACAGCACGCTCAACCGCGTGATGATCAAGGAATTGGGCCTCCCGGCCACGCTGGCCGTGCTGCTGGTCTCGCTCCCGTACCTCTTCGCGCCGGTCCAGGTGCTGCTGGGCGCCCTGGCGGACCGGACGCCCATCGGCGGGCGGCGGCGCACCCCCTACATCCTGCTCGGCCTGGTATTGAGCGTGGCCGGGGTGGCCGCTGCGCCGGCCGCTGTCTTCACGCTGGCGCAGGATCGTGCGCTGGGCATCGTCCTCAGTCTGCTGGCTTTCGGGGCCTGGGGCCTGGGCTTCAACTTCGCCACCGCCTCCTACTTCGCCCTGGCCGCAGAATTGTTCGGCGAGAAGCGCCGCAGCCGGGCCGTGGCCGTGATGTACTTCATGATGATCATGACCATGATCGGCATGGGCCTCACGCTCAGCCGCATGGTGGACCCGTACTCGCCGGAGGCCCTGACGCGCGCCGTGTGGACCGCGACCGGGGCGGCGCTGGTGGTCGGTCTGGCGGGGCTGTTCAGGCTGGAGCCCGCCGTCCGCGACCGGGCCGCCCGCGCCGAGCCGCTCTCGTTCCGGCGCCTGGCCGGCGCGATCGCGGGGAACCGGCCGGCGCGGACGTTCTTTCTCTACCTGCTGATCCTGTTGGCCGCCATCCTGGGCCAGGACGTGATCCTGGAGCCGTACGCGGCCCAGGCCTTCGCCATGCCGGTGAGCGCCACCACGCGGCTCACGTCGATCTACGGCGTGTGCTTCCTGGCCGCGCTGGTGTTGGCGGCCGCCGCCGAGCGCTTCGTGAACAAGCGCCGCGTCGCCCAGATCGGGGCCTGGGGCGGCGTGGCGGCCTTCGGCCTCATCGCAGTCAGCGGCCCGCTTGGTCTGACCGGCCTGTTCTATCTGGGCGTGGTCGTGCTCGGTCTGGCCATCGGCCTGGCCACCGTCTCCAATCACTCGCTGATGCTGGACATGACCACGCCCGAGAACGCCGGCCTGTTCATCGGCGCCTGGGGCATGGCGACCTCGCTGGCGCGTCTGGCCGGCTCCCTGCTCGGCGGCGCACTGCGGGACGCCGTAGCGGCGCTGTTCGCCGACCCGCTCTCCGGCTACGTGCTCGTGTTCGCCGTCAATGCGGCTCTGCTGCTGGTCTCCCTCTGGCTCCTGCGCCAGGTGGACGCCGGACGCTTCCGGCGCCGCGCCGATCAACCCGGCGTGACCGAGCAATTGGCGCTGGCGAGCGAAGCCTGACCTCCGCCCGTCAATTTGAAAGCCTGACGCGCCCGCGGCGGGCCGCCGCCCTCATCGGACGGATTTGTTACAATTCCCCCGATGATCCCCCAAGACTATCACCTGCATACCGAGTATTCTCCGGACAGCAAGGCGCCGATGGAAGTGATGTGCCTGAGCGCCATGGAGAAGAACATCCCGGAGATCGGCTTCACCGAGCATTATGACCTGCACCCGGACGAGTGGCCGCGCGACTGGTTCAAGCCCAACCCCTGGTTCGCCGAGCTGCGCCGCTGTCGCGAGATCTACGGCGACCAGCTCACCATCCGGGCCGGGATTGAGGTCGGCGAGCCGCACCGGTTTCAGGCCGAGACCCGGGCGCTGCTGGACCGCTATGCGTTCGACTACGTCCTCGGCTCGCTGCACTGGGTCGGCCGCGCCAACATTTTTGACAAGGCCTATTTCCAGCGGCCCGCCGACGAGGCCTTTGGCGAGTTCTTCGTCGAGCTGGAGAAGATGACGCGCGTCGGCGGCTTCGACATCCTCAGCCACTTCGACGTGCCGGTGCGCACCGGCTTCGGCGTGTACGGCAGCTACGACCCGCGCCGCTACGAGGCCGTGATCCGGCCGGTGCTCAAGAATTGCATCGAACACGGCGTGGCGCTGGACGTCAACACCGCGGCCATGCGCGGGCGGGCCAAGGTCCTCAACCCCGGCGCCGAGATCCTGCGCTGGTACGCCGAGATGGGCGGCGAGCGCGTCACGCTTGGCTCGGACGCCCATCACCCGGATCACGTCGGCTCGCATCTGGACGAGGCCCTGGCCGCGATCCGCGCCGCGGGCCTGACGCACCTGACTTTTTTCGAGCGGCGCCAGCCCCGCCTGGTGCCGCTGCCCAATTAAGCGACGGGCGAGGTGTGAGCGACGCTCCTCGGCCAGCTGCCATTTGCCAACTCACCCTGCATGTCCCCGCGCCACCAACTCATCTTCGCGCTTTCAATCCCGCTCTGCCTGGCGCTGCTGTGGGCGCTGGGCGCGGCTCTGGCCCAGCCGGCTCCGGCGGCCTCCGCGCCGGGCGCAACCGTCGAGGCCCAGTTCAACGGCGAGCGCGCCCGCGCCGACCTGGCGCGCTGGTCGGCCGCTTTCCCGGCCCGCGTGGTCGGTTCGCCCGAGGGCGCGGCGTTTCGCCAGCAGCTCATCGCCGAACTGGAGGGTCTCGGCCTGCGAGTGGAGACGCAGACCTTCACCGTCCGCGTGGCCTCGCAAGTCCGTGAGGGCGTCAATGTGGTGGCGCAGACCGGCGGCGCGCCGGACGTCCCCTTCTTGCTGTTGCTCACGCACTACGACACGCCCGAGCAGGGCGGGCGCGATAACCTGGCCGCAGTCGCGGCGCTGGTGGAGCTGGCGCGGGTTCTCGGGCCGGAGCCGGCCGGGACGCCGTTCGTCTTCGTCTTCGCCGACTCGCGCGAGTACGGCCAGGCCTGGGGCGCGCGCTACTTCGCCGAGACCCTGCCCCGGGACCGGCGTGTGCTGGCCGCCCTCTCACTCGAGGCCTTGGAGAGTCAGGACCCGTCGCGCCTGCGCGTCGAGAGCGCCGGTTTCCAGTTCGGCTATGCCCCGGTCTGGCTGCGCGAGTCCGCGTTACGCGCCGCGCGATCGGCCGGCGCTTCGGCGTCCGAGCCGCGCGGCGTGGACGAGGCGCTGGCCCGCGCCTTCCCGTTCGCTATGACCGGCCACGGCCAGCTCCTGCGGGTCGGGCGGCCAGGAGTTGGGTTGGTTGGAAGCTCAGACCGGACAGGTCTTAACACCCTGGGTCGGGCGGCGGAGTTATGGGCGCGAGACATGCAGACGCGGGCCGACGCGCTCCCGCCAGCCGCGCCCGGCGAGTGGCGCCTGGACGAGGCGCGCCTGTTGCCGGCCTGGGCCGCGGCGGTCCTGCCGCTGCTGGCCTTTGTCCCGCTCCTCGTCGTCACCGGCCTGGCGCTGTGGGCGCAGCGCCCGCGCCTGCGCGACCTGGGACCGGAGCTGGTGGCCCTGGTGGGCGCCGGGCTGCCGCTCCTCAATGGCCTGGCCGCCGCCTATCTCCTTGTGCGTCTCGGGTTGCTGCCCGGCTACGAGTGGTTCCCGGCCTCGCCCGGCGACCCGTTCCTGCTGCAACCGGCCGACTGGGCGATGCTGATCGTCCTGGCCGTCGCCGGCGTCTCGGCCTGGGACATCTTCGGGCGCGCCCGGGGCTGGGGGCGCCTGGTGGACCGGCTGGCCCTGCCGCACCGCCGGGTGACGCTGCTGGCCGTTTTCAGCCTGCTCGTCCTGGCGGTCGGCCTGCTAAACAGCCTGACGGCCATCCTGCTCCTGGCGCCGGCGGCGTGGCTCTGGCCCTGGATCGCGCCGCGCCCCGGCGCGGCCGGCCGGGCCATCAACGTCATGCTGGCGCTGGGCGGGCTCTTGCCGTTCCTGGGCGTGTGTGTAGGGCTGGCGTTGACGCCCGGCCTGGGCTTCTGGTGGTGGTTCCTCACAGTGGGCGCTGTCTACGGCCTGTATCCCTGGCCGGCGGTGGCCGCCTTCGTCATCAGCGCCGCGCTTCTGGTCCGTTTCCTGCGTTTGGGCCTCCGGGTGGAGGCCGTCCCTCAACACACTGCGCTTATAAGGACAATAAGCAATTAGCTTAGCGAGGGCCAGGTGAAGATGATAAAATGGATTTGGTTACCCCCGAATTAGGAGTCGAATATGGCCGCCATCCCGTCGCGCTTCAACACATTTGTCGAGGGCGTGCTCTATCGAGGCCGTGAGGGACACTGGGCCTTTATCTTCCATCGCGTCTCCGGCCTGGCAATCCTGCTCTTCGTCGCCATTCACGTCGTCGACACCTCCTGGGTAGCCTACTGGCCGTCCGGCTACGAGCACGCCATTGACCTGTACGGCTCGTTGCCCTTCCTCATCAGCGAGTATTTCCTCTTCGCCGCCATTGTCTACCACGGCATCAACGGCCTGAACATTATTATCAAAGACACCTTCCCGACCTGGTGGGACAAGCACCTGCAGGCCAACTCGTTCTGGAAGATCATCGCGCTCTCCGTGCTGTGCTGGCTGCCGGCGGCGTATTTCGTCAGCCTCAACATCTACACCTTTTACCTGTGCCCGGCGCTGGGCGGAGGGTGCGGCGGCGCCGAGCCGCCGGTGCCGTTTGACGGATTGAACGTCACCTACCTGATCGTGCCGGTGGTGAGCCTGGTGCTGGTGGCGGTGCTGGCCTACGGCGGCACCTTCAACCAGCCGCTGGTCGCCCGGGCGCCGCGCTACGTGGCGATGCCGGGCCGCAACCTGGAGACCTGGTCCTGGCTCTTCATGCGCTGGAGCGGCGGCCTGCTGTTGTTGTTGATCTGGATCCACGTGCTGGCGAACGCCCTGCTCACCGGCGCGCACCACATCGACCTGGCCTACGTGGCGGACCGCTGGGCGCAGCCGCTGAACTGGGGCGCGACCTTCACCATCCTGATGCTGGCGGTGCTGCATGGCTTCAACGGCCTGCGCGCCGTGCTGGGCGACTACGTCCACGGCGCCGCCGCCAACCGGGTCATCAACCTCGTGCTTCTGGTCGCCTGGCTCGTCCTGACCGGCCTGGGCGCGTACGCCATGCTGGCCGGAGTGCAATCGTGATGTAGAGACGCGCCCCGTCGCGTCTCGGCAACGTTTTTCCGACGGAACCTATCATCCATGACCCATCACCACCAGTTCGACGCCCTCATCGTCGGCGCGGGCGGCGCGGGCCTGATGGCGGCCCTGCACGCCTCGAAGGCCGCGAACGTGGCCGTCATCTCCAAGCTCTATCCCACGCGCTCCCACACCGGCACCGCCCAGGGCGGCATCGCCGCGGCCCTCGGCAACATGGAAGAGGACCACTGGGAGTGGCACATGTTCGACACCGTCAAGGGCGGCGACTACCTGGTGGACCAGGACGCGGCCGAGATCCTGGCCCGCGACGCCATCGACGCCATCATTGAGCTCGAGCACATGGGCCTGCCCTTCGACCGCACGCCGGACGGCCGCATCGAGCAGCGGCGCTTCGGCGGGCACACGGCCGAGCACGGCCAGCGCCCCGTGATGCGCGCCTGCAAGTCCGCCGACCGCACCGGCCACATGATCCTGCAGACGCTCTACCAGAACTGCATCAAGCAGCAGGTCAAGTTCTTCGACGAGTTCTTCGTGGTGGACCTGATCATGACCGGCGGCGTGTGCGCCGGCGCGGTGGCGGTGGACATCAACAGCGGCGAGGTGCACGTTTTTCACGCTAAAGCCACCCTGCTGGCCTCCGGCGGCTTCGGGCGCATGTTCAAGGTCACCTCCAACGCCCACTCGCTCACCGGCGACCCCGTGGCCGCCGTCTGGCGCCGCAACCTGCCGCTGGAAGACATGGAGTTCTTCCAGTTCCATCCCACCGGCATCTACAAGATGGGCATCCTGCTCTCCGAGGCGGCGCGCGGCGAGGGCGGGGTCTTCATCAACGACAAGGGCGAGCGCTTCATGGAGCGCTACGCGCCGACGATGAAGGACCTGGCCTCGCGCGACGTCTGCTCGCGCTCGATTTATCTCGAGGTGAAGGCGGGGCGCGGCATCGGCGGCAAGGACTACGTCTACCTGGACATCCGCCCGGAGACCATCAACCGTTACCAGAGCGGTCCGGGCGGCAAAACGGTGACGGCCGCGGAGCTGGAGAAGAAACTGCCGGACATCATCGAGATGATGCGCGTCTACATGGGCGTCGAGCCGATGAAAGAGGGCGTGCCCATCCAGCCGACCGCGCACTACGCCATGGGCGGCGTGCCGACCGATGTGGACGGCCGC
Source organism: Anaerolineales bacterium (assembly GCA_034434015.1). GTDB lineage: Bacteria > Chloroflexota > Anaerolineae > Anaerolineales > UBA6663 > SpSt-583. The sequence continues at coordinate 17,955 of DAOUAB010000032.1, read as the reverse complement.
GTGCTGGCCGACGCGCAGGGCGCGGTGGTGCCCGGCCTGTTCGCGGCCGGCGAGTGCGCGTGCGTCTCCGTCCACGGCGCCAACCGCCTGGGCACCAACTCGCTGGTGGACCTGGTGGTCTTCGGGCGGCGCGGCGGCCGGGCCGTGGCCGAATTCGTCAAGGCGGCGCCTCTCGCGCCCCTGCCGCCCCAACCGGAGGCGGACGTCGTCGCCGAGCTGGAACGCATCCGCCGCCAGACCGGCCCGGAGAAGGCGGCCCGGATCCGGGCCGAGATGCAGGCCGTCATGATGGAGAACGTCGGCGTGTTCCGCACCGGGCCGATGATCGAGACCGCCCTGCGCACGGTGCGCGAGTTGAAAGACCGCTTTGGCCGCATCCAGATCGACGACAAAGGCCAGCGCTTCAACACCGACCTGCTGGAGACGTTCGAGCTCGGCTGCCTGCTGGACCTGGCGGAGGCCACGGCCCTCTCAGCGCTCAACCGCACCGAGAGCCGCGGCGCCCACTCGCGCGAGGACTTCGCCAGGCGCGACGACGCCAATTGGCTCAAGCACACCTTTGTCCGTTACACGGGCACGCCCGGCGTCGCGCCTACGCCCGCCCAGACCGACATCACCTATAAGCCCGTGGTCATCACCCGGTTCCAGCCGCAGGAGCGCAAGTACTGATCACTGCTCACTGTTCACTGATTACTGCTCACTCGTCTCCAACGGCCAGTCACCGGCCCGAGGTCTGCATGAAATTCAAGGTCAAGATCAAGCGTTACAACCCGGAAACCGACGCGAAACCGCACTGGGAGACCTATCCCGTGGAGGCCGACCCGACCGACCGCGTGCTGGACGTGCTGCACGACGTCAAGTGGTTCCAGGATGGCACGCTGACGCTGCGCCGGTCGTGCGCGCACGGCATCTGCGGCTCGGACGCCATGCGCATCAACGGCCAGAACGCGCTGGCCTGCAAGGTTCTGGTGAAAGACGTGGTCAAGGAGGGCGGCACGCTGACGGTGGAGCCGCTGCTCGGCCTGCCGCTGGTCAAGGACCTGATCGTGGACATGGAGCCGTTCTTCGCCCACTATCGGTCGGTGATGCCGTTCCTGGTGAACGACACGCCGCTGCCCGAGGACGGGCGCGAACGCCTGCAGTCGCCCGAGGCGCGCGACCGGTTCGACCAGGGGACCAAGTGCATCCTGTGCGCGGCCTGCACCACCTCCTGCCCGTCGTTCTGGGCCAACGGCGATTATGTCGGACCGGCCGCCGTGGTCCAGGCCCATCGCTTCATCTTCGACGACCGGGACCAGGCCGCAGCCGAGCGCCTGGAGATCCTGGGCCAGCAGTTCGGCGTCTGGCGTTGCCGTACGGCCTTCAATTGCACCAACGCCTGCCCGCGCGAGATCCCGGTCACCCAGCTCATCGGCGAGGTCAAGCAGGCGCTGGCGACCGGTCGGCTGGATTAGTTGTTGGTATAATGCGAAAAAGCGATCAGATCCGCCTCAGCGCCCCAGTAGTTCAACGGATAGAACAGGGCACTCCTAAGGCTCTGATGTGGGTTCAATTCCTGCCTGGGGCACTCTACGTTTTCTAATTCACGTTTCACACTTGCATTCACATTTGTCCCTTGACTTCCGGGAAAAAAATGAGATAAACTAAACATAGATAAGCGTCCGGGTGCCCCCCTCACCCGGGCGCTTATCTGTTTGGCGCCGATGTCACTGGGCGAGCGCCGCCAGGGCCTGGATCAGGCGCTCCACTTCCTGGCGCGTGTTGTAGTGCGCCAGCCCCACCCGCACCATACCGCCTCGCTCCTGCACGCCCAGCCGCTCGGCGATCGCCAGGGCGTAATAGTTCCCGTCCCATACAAAAATCTGGTGTTCGGCCAGTTGCTCCGCCACTTTGCGCGGGGGCCAGCCGTCGAGCGTGAACGCCACGGTCGGCACGCGCCAGGCGTAACGCGCCGGGTCGGTAATGCCGTAGAGGCGCAGGCCCCGGATCGTCTGCAACCCCTCGATCAGGTACGCTCCCAGTTCGCGCTCGTAATCGGCCAGGGCCGTCAGCCCGCGCACCAGATGTTTCCGCCTCGCGGGGCTGTTCTGGAGGGAGACGGACTGGAGATCCGAGAACGCCCCGGCCGTCGGCCCGCCGCCGTCGGCCACCTGCCCCAGCCACTCCAGGTACTCCACCGCCCCCAGCACGCCCGCCAGCCCCTCGTGGTTCTGCGTCCCGGTCTCCCACTTGCCCGGCGGCCGATCGGTCGCCGGCCGGACCTTGTAGGCGCGCAGCCGGTCGAGCAACTCGAATTTCCCGTACAGGATGCCGGCGTGCGGGCCGAAGAACTTGTAGGCCGAGCAGACGAGGAAATCACAATCCAGGGCGCGCACGTCGATCACGCCGTGCGGCGCGTACTGCACGGCGTCCACGTACACCAGCGCCCCGACGCCGTGCGCCCGCTTCACGATCGCGGCCACGTCGTTGATCGTGCCGACCGCGTTGGAGGCGTAGCCCACGGCCACAATTTTCGTCCGCGGCCCGATCAGGGCTTCCAGGTCGCTCATCTTCAACGTGCAGTCGGCCTCGTGGACGTCCACCCAGCGGATCACGGCGCCGCGGTCCTCGGCCAGCAGCAGCCAGGGCGCGATGTTGGCGTCGTGGTCGAGCCGCGTCACCACGATCTCGTCGCCCGGCTGGAGCAGGCGGCCCAGCGCGCGCGAGACTGCGAACGTCAGCGTGGTCATGTTCGCGCCGAAGACGATTTCGTCCGGGCGGCTGTGGAGCAGGTCGGCCATGGCCGCGTGGGCGGCGTCCAGTATCCGGTCCGAATCGACGGAGGTCTGAAACGCGCCGGCATGGTTGGCGTTGCAGCGCACCAGGTAATCGGTCATCCGCTCCAGCACGCGGCGGGGCACCTGCGTGCCGCCGGGGTTGTCGAAGAAGAGGCGGGCCTCGCCCGGGCCGGTCAGGGCCGGGAATTGGGCGCGAACGGCGGCGACATCGAAGGACATCTTTGGCTCCTCAGGGCTAAATGCCGCAAGTGTATCACCTCCGCCCGGCCTCAAAACATGCTCGAAGACGACCGGCTTCTTGTGACATATTGCACAAAAAGCCGGAATGTTTGCCACTCCCTGGCCCGGGTCCAGGTCCGTAACCTAATCTCGGCGTTTTCTCGGTTCCCGACAATTCGATGAACACTCGCAGGGATCAGCGCCGGGCGGCCCGGGGTCGTCCGGCCTCTATGCCGAAGGAGTGACATGAAGATTCAAAAGCCTGCGCCCCCCTCCGACGACAAGCGCTGGCGGCTGGTGGACGCCACGATGCGCCGTTACAACTACCGCGCCCACGGCCTGATCGAAACCCTGCACACCATGCAAGAGACGTTCGGCTACCTGGACAGGCCCGGTCTGCAATTTGTGGCCCGCGCGCTCCGGGTGCCCTACAGCCGGGCGTTCGGGGTCGCTACCTTCTATAACTACTTCACCATGAAGCCGCCGGGGGCGCACACCTGCGTCGTCTGCCTGGGCACGGCCTGCTACATCAAAGGCTCCGGCGAGCTGATGGCCGAACTGGAGCAGACGCTGGGCATCAAGACCGGCGAGACGACCCCGGATGGCCGCGTCTCGCTGCTGGCCGTGCGCTGCATCGGCTCATGCGGCCTGGCCCCGGCCGGCGTGGTGGACGGGCAGGTGCTGCCCAAGGTCACGGCCGCCCAGATGCTTAGCCGGCTCAAGGATAGCGAGCAATGACCCCGGAAGAACTCGAAAAGATCGCGGCCAAGGAAGAGCAGGCGCGGCAGCACGTGCCGCATACCATCGACGTTTGCGTGGGCACCACCTGCCTGGCCCTGCAGAGCGACAAGCTCAAGGCGTCCCTGGAGCAGGAGGCCACGCGCCACCCCATCGGCGCCAAATGCCAGGTGCGCGGCGTCGGCTGCCCGGGCCTGTGCGCCCTCGGCCCGCTGGTCACCGTCAAGCCGGAAGGCACCCTGTACACCCAGGCCAGGCCCGAGGACGCCCACGACATCGTGAACAGCCTGGGGGCCGAGCCGGTGGAGCGCCTGAAGTGCGACACCGAGCAGCCCTTCTTCAAGCGCCAGGTCAAGATCGTGCTGGAGAACTCCGGCCACATCGACCCTGAGCGGCTGGAGGACTACATCGCCGCCGGCGGCTACGCCGGCCTGCTGCGCTGCCTGACCGAGATGACGCCGGCCGAGGTCATCGACGAAGTGACCAAGAGCGGGCTGCGCGGGCGCGGCGGCGCGGGCTTCCCCACCGGGCTGAAATGGCGGACGGTCGCCAAGGCGGCCGGCGCCAGGAAGTATGTGGTCTGCAACGGCGACGAGGGCGACCCCGGCGCGTTCATGGACCGCAGCGTGATGGAGAGCGACCCGCACCGCGTGCTGGAGGGCATGGCCATCGCCGCCTACGCGGTGGGCGCCAGCGAGGGCTACCTGTACGTGCGCGCGGAATATCCGCTGGCCGTCAAACGCCTGAAGCAGGCCATCAATCAGGCGCGCGCCCATGGCCTGCTGGGCGCCAACATCGGCGGCACGGCCTTCACCTTCCGCGTCGAGGTGCGCCTGGGCGCCGGCGCCTTCGTCTGCGGCGAGGAGACCGCGCTGATGGCGTCCATCGAGGGCAAGCGCGGCAACCCGCGCCCGCGCCCGCCCTTCCCGGCCGAGAGCGGCCTGTGGCGCCAGCCGACCCTGATCAACAACGTCGAGACCTTCGCCAACATCCCCACCATCCTGCGCAAGGGCGCCGACTGGTTCGCCGACATCGGCACCGTCAAGAGCAAGGGCACCAAGGTCTTCGCCCTCACCGGCCGCGTCCGGAACACCGGCCTGATCGAGGTGCCGATGGGCATCACCCTGCGCGAGATCATCTTCGACATCGGCGGCGGCGTGCCCGACGGGCGCCGGTTCAAGGCCGTGCAGACCGGCGGCCCGTCCGGCGGCTGCATCCCCGAGCAGTATCTGGATATGGCCGTCGATTACGAGTCGCTGGCCTCGGTCGGCTCGATCATGGGCTCGGGCGGCATGATCGTCATCGACGACACCTCCTCGATGGTGGACGTGGCCAAATACTTCATCGAGTTCTGCAAATCGGAGAGCTGCGGCAAGTGCGTGCCGTGCCGCGTCGGCACCGCCCAGATGCACACGCTGCTCGATCTGATCGGGAGCGGCGAGGGGACGCGCCGCGACCTGCAGCGGCTGGAGGATCTGTGCGACATGGTGAAGCACACCAGCCTGTGCGGCCTGGGCCAGAACGCGCCCAACCCCGTCATCAGCACGCTGCGCTACTTCCGGGACGAGTACGAAGCCCGGCTGGTGGGCTGAGCGCGGCCAGGAGCGGAAGCCATGATCTCACCCAGTCAAGTCCTCACTCTCCGAATCGACGGGCAGGATGTCACCGGCCGCGCCGACGAGACCATCTTGCAGGTGGCGCGCGAGAACGGCATCCACATCCCCACCCTGTGCTACCTGGACAGCCTGACCGCCATCGGCGCCTGCCGGCTGTGCCTGGTGGAAGTCAAGGGCGCGCCCCGGCTGTTCTCGGCCTGCGTCACCTACATCGCCGAGGGCATGGAGGTGCTCACCCAATCGGAGCGGCTCAACAAGTACCGCCGGATGATCGTCGAGCTGCTCTTCGCCGAGCGCAACCACATCTGCTCGGTCTGCGTGGCCAACGGCCACTGCGACCTCCAGGGCCTGGCGCGCGAAGTCGGCGTCACCTATGTTGACTTCCCCTATCGCCACCCGCGCCTGGGCGTGGACGCCAGCCACGAGCGCTTCGGGCTGGACCACAACCGCTGCGTCCTGTGCACGCGCTGCGTGCGCGTCTGCGACGAGGTGGAAGGCGCGCACGTCTGGGACCTGGCCGGCCGCGGCATCGAGGCGCGCGTCGCCGCCGACCTGGATATCCCCTGGGGCCAGTCGGACACCTGCACCAGCTGCGGCAAGTGCGTGCAGGTCTGCCCGACCGGCGCGCTGTTCAAGAAGGGCGTGGCGGCCGCCGAGCTGGTGAAACACCGCTCGTTCCTGGTGCGGCTCACGGCCATGCGGGAGGAAGAAGAATGACCAAGCCCAAGCTCGCCACGGTCTGGCTGGACGGCTGCTCCGGCTGCCACATGTCGTTCCTGGACATCGACGAGCGCCTGCTGGCCCTGGCCGAGAAGGTCGACATCGTCTACAGCCCGCTGGTGGACCTGAAAGAGTTCCCGGAGAGCGTGGACATCACGCTAGTGGAGGGCGCCGTCAGCAACCAGGACGACCTGGAGAAGATCAAGAAGGTCCGCGCCCACACCCGGCTCCTCATCGCCCTGGGCGATTGCGCCGTCACCGCCAATGTCCCCGCCATGCGCAACCCGTTCGGCGCGGAGGCCGTGATCAAACGCGCCTACCAGGAGAACGTCACCTTACAGCCGCAAACGCCGCAGGTCGGCGTGCCGCCCCTGCTCAAGCGCGTCCGCCCCGTGCACGACATCGTGCCCGTCGACGTCCACCTGCCCGGCTGCCCGCCCTCGGCCGACGCCATCTACGCCGCGCTCACCGCGCTGCTGGAGGGCGAGGCGCCGGACGTGAGCGCCCTGACCCGGTTTGGAGCGTGACTATGACCAACACCATCGTCATTGACCCGGTGACCCGCATCGAGGGCCACTCGCGGATCACGATCTACCTGGACGAGCAGGGCGAGGTGCGCGACGCGCACTTTCACGTCACCCAGCTGCGCGGCTTCGAGAAGATGTGCGAGGGCCGGCCCTTCACCGAGATGCCGGCGCTGATGGCGCGCATCTGCGGCATTTGCCCGGTCAGCCACCTGGTGGCCTCGGCCAAGGCCTGCGACGCGCTCATGGCGGTGCAGATCCCCAGGGCGGGCGCCAACCTGCGCCGCGTGATCAACCTGGCGCAACTGGTGCAGAGCCACGCGCTGGCCTTCTTCCACCTGGCCGCGCCGGACTTCCTGATGGGCATGGACGGCGACCCGGCCAGACGCAATATCGTGGGCATGCTCGGCGTGCGCCCGGACCTGGCGCGCGACGGCGTGCGCCTGCGCCAGTTCGGGCAGCAGATCATCGAGTGGATCGGCGGCAAGCGCGTCCACCCGCCGAACATCGTGCCGGGCGGCATGAGCCAGCCGCTGACGGCCGAGGTCCGCGACCGAATCCTGGATGGCGTGCCGGAAATGCTGGCGCTGACCGAACGCGCGCTGCACTGGTTCGTGGAGCAGACCGCGCGCTTCTCCGAGGAAGTGCGCCACTTCGGCAGCTTCCCGACCATGTTCCTGGGCCTGGTGGGGCCGGACGGCAACCTGGAGCACTACGACGGCCGCCTGCGCATCATGAGCTCGGAAGGCGCCATCATCGGCGATCAGCTCAACCCGGCCCAGTACTTCGATTACATCGGCGAGGCCGTGGAGCCGTACTCGTATCTGAAGTTCCCCTACTACAAGCCGCTCGGCTACCCGGTCGGCACGTACCGCGTCGGGCCGCTGGCGCGCCTGAACCTGGCCGCGCGCTGCGGCACGCCCCGGGCCGACCGGGCGCGCGCCGCCTTCCGGCAGAAGGAGGGCGTGCTGCGCAGCTCGTTCTACTACCACGAGGCCCGGCTGATCGAAATCCTCTACGGCCTGGAGATGATCCAGCAGCTGCTGGAGGACCCGGTCACGTCGAACGAGCATGTGCGCGCCTTCGCCGGCCCCAACAGCCTGGAAGGGGTGGGCGTGTCCGAAGCGCCGCGCGGCACGCTCATCCACCATTACAAGATCGACCCGGACGGCCTGATCCAGTGGGCCAACCTGATCATCGCCACCGGCCACAACAACCTGGCCATGAACCAGAGCGTGCAGCAGGTGGCCAAACACTTCGTCAAGAGCAAGGCGCTGACCGAGGGGATGCTCAACCGGGTGGAGGCCGTCATCCGCGCCTACGACCCGTGCCTGAGCTGCTCGACGCACGCCGTCGGCCAGATGGCGCTGCGCGTGGACCTGCGCGGCCCGGACGGCGAACTGCTCGACACCGCCGCCCGCGGCTGACCGGCCTGGCCCAACGTCCCACCCGCTTCCCCCCCACCGCCCCTGGACCGTCCGGCGCCAGGGCGGTTTTCTTCCGCCTTCCGACCGGTAGGTGACATCTGACCCGGACAACGCGGAAAGATGGCACTCTTGGCCCGTCAACCGAATCGGTATCCTTGACGGAGATTGTGATTTTCTTCACATATCTTGGAGGTCGGAAATGTCGGTAAATGTCTCCAGCAGGCCCAGGCCTGAGGCGGAGCACCCCAGCGGCGACCAGCGCTTCAAGCTGATCGACCGCGCCCTGAAGCGGCTCCAGCACCGGCAGGACGCGCTGATTGAGGTCCTGCACACCGCCCAGGAGGCGTTCGGCTACCTGGACGACGACGTGCTCATCTACGCCGCCCAGCAACTCAAGCTGCCCCTCAGCTGGGTCTACGGCGTCGCCACCTTCTACCATTTCTTCTCGCTCAAGCCGCAGGGCGAGCACACCTGCATCGTGTGCCTGGGCACGGCCTGCTACGTCAAGAAATCCGGCGAGATCCTGGCGGCCCTGGAGAAAGAGTACGGCCTCAAACCCGGCCAGACCACGCCGGACAAGAAGCTCAGCCTGGCCCAGGCGCGCTGCGTGGGCAGCTGCGGCCTGGCGCCGGTCATGGTGATGGACGGGACCGTGCACGGCAAAGACACCGTGGAAACGGCCCTGGCCAAGGTCAAGGCGGCGCTGGAGAAGGCGCCAGCCGCTGAAACCGAGCCGGCGGCGTAAAGGAGGAGGCCCAGGATGAACCGTCCTGAATTGCAAGCCATGGCGGAGAAGGAACTGGAGCGGCAGCAGGGGTTCCGCTGCCGGGTGTTGTGCTGCGCCAGCACGGCCTGCCTGTCGTCCGGCGGCCAGGAGGTGCGCAAAGCCCTGCAGGACGAGCTCAAGGCGGCCGGCCTGCTCAAAGATGTGCAGGTGGTCGCCACCGGCTGCAAAGGGCTGTGCAGCCGCGGGCCGGTGGTGGAGGTGCTGGCGGCCGGCCAGGAGCGCGTCCTGTACGCCGACGTCACGCCGGAGACCGCCCGCCAGATCGCGCGCCAGCACCTGGCCGAGCATAAACCGGTGCCGGACTTCCAGCTGGACGCGAACAGCCCGTTCTTCACCAAGCAGGTGCGCGTGGTGCTGAGCAACAGCGGCCTGATCGACCCGGAGCGCATCGAGGATTACATCGCCTGCGACGGCTACAAGGCCCTGGCGCACGTCCTGCGCGAGATGACGCCCGAGGCGGTCTGCGAGGCCATCACGCGCAGCGGCCTGCGCGGGCGCGGCGGCGCCGGCTACCCGACCGGCCTCAAGTGGAACCTGGTGCGCAAGGCCGACGGGCCGGCCAAGTACGTCATCGCCAACGGCGACGAGGGCGACCCCGGCGCCTACATGGACCGCACCCTGATGGAGAGCGACCCGCACCGCGTGCTGGAGGGCATGGCCATCGCCGCCTACGCCGTCGGCGCGGAGCAGGGCTTCATCTACGTGCGCGGCGAATACCCGCTGGCCGTCAAGCGGCTGGACAAGGCCATCAAGCAGGCCGAGCGCCAGGGGCTGCTGGGCAGCCGCATCTTCGAGAGCGGCTTCAACTTCCGCATCGACATCCGCATCGGCGCCGGCGCCTTCGTCTGCGGCGAGGAGACCGCGCTGATGGGCTCGATCATGGGCCGGCGCGGCGAGCCGCGCCCGCGCCCGCCGTACCCGGCGCAGAGCGGCCTGTGGAACGCGCCGACGCTCATCAACAACGTCGAGACCTTCGGCAACATCGCGCCCATCATCCGCAACGGCCCGGAGTGGTACGCGGCCCTGGGCACCGAGAAGAGCAAGGGCACCAAGATCTTCGCGCTGACCGGCAACGTCAACAACACCGGCCTGATCGAGGTGCCGATGGGCATCACGCTGCGCGAAATCGTCTACGACATCGGCGGCGGCGTCTCGAACGGGCGCGCCTTCAAGGCCGCGCAGTCCGGCGGCCCGTCCGGCGGCTGCCTCCCGGCCGAGCACCTGGACACGCCGGTGGATTACGAGAGCCTGGCCCGGCTGGGCTCGATGATGGGCTCGGGCGGCCTGATCGTGATGGACGACCAGACCTCCATGGTGGACGTCGCCCGGTTCTACATGGAGTTCTGCATGGACGAGAGCTGCGGCAAGTGTGTGCCGTGCCGCGCCGGCACCGCCCAGATGCACCACCTGCTGAGCAAAATCAGCGCCGGCGAGGCCACGGCGGACGACCTGAAGACCCTGGAAGACCTGTGCCGCATGGTCAAGGCGCTGAGCCTGTGCGGCCTGGGCCAGTCGGCGCCCAACCCGGTCCTGAGCACGCTCAAATATTTCCGCGCCGAGTATGAGGCCCGGCTGCGCGCCCCGGCGGCGGCCGGCGAGGGAAAGGAGGCGGCGTAACCATGGACACCGTCGTTACCCTGACCCTGAACGGCGAACTGGTCAGCGCCCGCGCCGACCAGACGCTGCTGGACGTCATCCGCGAGCGCCATATCGATCTGCCGACGCTGTGCCACATGGACGGCCTGAGCGAGCGCGGCGGCTGCCGCCTGTGCGTGGTCGAGCTGAAGGGCGCGCCGCGCCCCGTGGCGGCCTGCGTCACGCCGGTGGCGGAGGGCATGGTGGTGGAGACCCACACACCCGAGCTGGAAGAACAGCGGCGCATGGTGGTGGAGCTGCTCCTGGCCGAGCGCAACCACGTCTGCGCGGTCTGCGTGGTCAACGGCCACTGCGAGCTCCAGTGGACGGCCGCCCGACTGGGCGCCGACCACGTGCGCTACGAGTACCTGCACCCGGACCTGCCGATGGACGCCAGCCATGCGCGCTACGTCCTGGACCACAACCGCTGCGTGCTGTGTTCGCGCTGCGTGCGCGTGTGCGACGAGGTCGAGGGCGCGCACACCTGGGACATCGCCGGGCGCGGCATCCAGGCGCGTGTGATCACCGACCTCAACCGGCCGTGGGGCGAGAGCCCGTCCTGCACCAGTTGCGGCAAGTGCGTGCAGGTCTGCCCGACCGGGGCGCTGTTTGCGAAGGGCGCCACCGTGGCCGAAATGTCCAAGGAGCGCCGCTTTGTGCCCTGGATCATCCGCGGCCGCACCAAGCGCGAATGGACCTGGTAGCGAGGAGGCGAAGGATGAGCGCATCGAACGGAAAAATCCGGCTGGCGACGGCCTGGCTGGGCGGCTGCTCCGGCTGTCACATGAGCTTCCTCGACCTGAACGAGAAGCTGATCGACCTGGCCGGCCGCGCCGAGCTGGTCTACAGCCCGATCGCGGACGCCAAGACCTTCCCGGAGAATGTGGACGTGACGCTGGTGGAAGGCGCCGTGGCCAACGACGACCACCTGGAGCTGGCGCGCCAGATCCGGGCCAACAGCCGGATCGTGGTCAGCTTCGGCGATTGCGCCGTCACCGGGAACGTCACCGCCATGCGCAACCACCTGGGCCTGGACGACGTGCTGACCGCCGTCTATCACGAGGGGCCGGGAACGTCGCCGCATGGCGACGGCGTGATGCCGGCCCTGCTCCCCAAGGTGCTGCCGCTGCATCAGGTGGTGCGGGTGGACGCCTACCTGCCGGGCTGCCCGCCCGAACCCGAGCGCATCTGGGCCGCGGTCAGCGCGCTGCTGGACGGCCGGCCCGTGGACCTGGAGCCCAGGATGAGGACGTTCGGGGCATAAGGCCGGCTCAGCCGCCCACGCCGCCGAGGTAACTATGACTCAAGCCATCACCATCGACCCCGTCACCCGCATCGAGGGCCACGCCAAGATCACGCTGCACCTGGACGACGACGGCCAGGTGGCCGAGGCGCGCTTCCACGTCACCGAGTTCCGCGGTTTCGAGAAGTTCTGCGAGGGCCGCATGTTCTGGGAGATGCCCAGCATCACGGCCCGCATCTGCGGCATCTGCCCGGTGAGCCACCTGCTGGCCTCGGCCAAGGCCGGCGACACCATCCTGGGCGTGCGCATCCCGACCGCGGCCGAGAAGCTGCGGCGGCTGATGAACTGGGGCCAGATCGTGCAGAGCCACGCGCTGAGCTTCTTCCACCTCAGCGGGCCGGACCTGATCCTGGGCATGGAGAGCGACCCGGCCCGGCGCAACCTGGCCGGCCTGATCGAGAAATTCCCGGACCTGGCCCGCGACGGCATCCGCCTGCGCCAGTTCGGCCAGGACGTCATCCGCCTGCTGGGCGGCAAGAGCATCCACCCGGCCTGGGCCGTGCCCGGCGGCGTGCGCGAGCCGCTCACGGCCGAGAAGCGCGACGAGATGCTGCGCCGGCTGCCGGAGGCGCTGGCCATCGCCGAGCGCGCCCTGAAGCTGTACAAGGACGAGGTCGTCGCCCGGCACCGCCGCGAGTACGACGTCTACGGCAATTTCCCCAGCCTGTTCATCGGCCTGGTCTCGCCGCAGGGCGGGCTGGAGCACTACGACGGCGTGCTGCGCGTGATGGACAGCGACGGCACACTGCTGGAGCCCGGCCTGGCGCCCAAGCGCTTCCGCGAGATCATCGCCGAGGCCGTGGAGCCGTGGACGTACCTGAAGATGCCGTACTACAAGCCGTACGGTTACGAGGGCCAGGCCGGCCTGTACCGGGTGGGGCCGCTGGCGCGCGTCAACCTGTGCGACTTCGCCGGCACGCCCAAAGCCGAGGCCGAGCTGCGCCTGTTTCGCTCCGGCGGGCGCGTGGTGCGGCAGGGCTTCGCCTACCACTACGCGCGCCTGATCGAAATCCTGTTCGCGCTGGAGAAGATCGAGGAGACGCTCAACGCGCCCGACATCACCAACAAGCACATCCGTTCGCAGGCCGACGTCAACCACCTGCACGGCGTCGGCGTCAGCGAGGCGCCGCGCGGCACCCTCTTCCACGAGTACTGGGTGGACGAGACCGGCATCCTGAAGAGCGTCAACCTGATCATCGCCACCGGCCAGAACAACCTGGCCATGAACCGCACGGTCCTGCAGATCGCGCGCGCCTACCTCAGCGGCCAGAAGGTCACCGATGGCCTGCTCAACCGCCTGGAGCACGGCATCCGGCTCTTCGACCCGTGCCTGAGCTGCTCGACGCACGCGGCCGGGCAGATGCCCATGGCGGTGAGCGTGTACGGCCCGCGCGGGGAACTTCTGGACGAGCGCCGGCGTTAAGCAGGAATGCTGGGCGAGCGCGTGTTGATCATCGGCTACGGCAACCCCCTGCGCGGCGACGACGGCGTGGGCTGGCAGGCCGCGCGACGGCTGGCGGGCGAGGTCCGCGACGGCGTGGAGGTCGTCGCCTGCCACCAGCTCATGCCGGAGCTGGCCGAGCCGCTGAGCCGCGCGCACCGCGCCGTGTTCATCGACGCCGCCGCGCCGGGGGGGTCGCCCGGCTCAATCGTGATGAGCGTCGTCCAGCCGCGCCCGGCCGCGCCCGGCGCGTTCTCGCATCACCTGGACCCGGCCGGCCTGCTCGAGCTGGCCCGGTCCCTGTACGGCAGCGCCCCGCCCGCCGAACTGATCACAGTCTCCGGTCAGCAGTTTGATTTCGGCGAGACGCTTTCCCCCCCGGTGCAGGCCGCCCTGGAGAACATCGTCCGCCTGATGAAGGCGCTGTGACGATCCCGGGCGCCGGCTGTCGCCCCTGGCCGTTTCCTCCTTTTCTGCCAGGGGCGATATTTTTTCGAGAGCCGATAGCGGCCTGAATTTGTCCTCTTCGTATGACATCCGGCCGGGGCGGCCCGGATGTTTGCCACTCCCACCCTCACCACCCGGCGGTTACTGTAATACAATGTGAACAGCCGCCGATTGTAGAAAAATTCACATAGAGGCCCTCATGCCCACTGCCGCGCGCTCCCGGCCTGCCCCGGACGCCGCCGAACATCCCAGCGGCGATCCGCGCTTCAAGCTTGTTGACAAGACCATCCAGAAATTCCATGGCGAGAAAGACGCGCTGCTGGAAGTCCTGAACACGGCCCAGGAGGTCTTCGGGTACCTGTCGCAGGACCTGATGATCTACGTCTCCCAGCAACTGCGCGTGCCGCTGGCGCGCGTGTATGGCGTGGCCACCTTCTATCACCTGTTCACGTTCAAGCCGCTGGGCGAGCACACCTGCATCGTGTGCCTGGGCACGGCCTGCTACGTCAAAGGCTCCGGCGCCATCCTGGCGACGCTCGAGAAGGAATTCGACGTGAAAGCCGGGGCGACCACGCCGGACGGCAAGTTCAGCCTGACCACCGCCCGCTGCCTGGGCAGCTGCGGCCTGGCGCCGATGATGGTGGCCGACGGCAACATCCTGGCCCGCAACCAGGCCGACACGGCCGTGCAGCGCGTGCGCGAGATGCTGGCCAGCCGGTGGGCCGCGGCGCCCAAGGAGGCTTGAGATGCAGCCGAGCGATCTTCAGACGATCACCCACAAGGAACAGGCCGCCCGGGCCAAATACCGGGCGCGTCTGCTGTGTTGCGGGAGCACGGCCTGCCTGTCCTCGGGCGCGGCCGAGGTAAGAGATTCCCTGAACCGCACGGTGAAGCTCCACCAGCTGGGCGGCGAGGTGCAGGTGATGACGTCCGGCTGCCTGGGGCCATGCAGCCGCGGGCCGCTGGTGCGCCTCCAGGAACCGGGCCAGCCCGATGTCACCTACGAAGCCGTGAACGCGGACCTCGCGCGCCGGATCATCGAAGAGCAGCTCATCCCGGACCTCGGCGAGCCGGCGGAGCCTGAGACCGGCCCGCACGACCTGCCGCACCTGCGCGCCAGCCTGCGCAAGGCCCGCGCCCCGCGCGACTTGCAGGACCACATGCTGCCGGCCGACAACCCGTTCTTCGCCCGCCAGATGAAAGTGGTGCTGGCGCTGGAAGGCCAGATCGACCCGGAACGGATCGAGGACTACATCGCTCACGGCGGCTATGGCGCGCTGGCCCGCGTGCTGGCGATGATGACGCCGGAGCAGGTGATCGACGAGATCACGCGCAGCGGGCTGCGCGGGCGCGGCGGCGCCGGCTTCCCGACCGGGGTGAAGTGGAAGAGCGTGCGCGGCGCGCCCGGCGACCGGAAGTACGTCATCGCCAACGGCGACGAGGGCGACCCGGGCGCCTACATGGACCGCACGGTGATGGAGGACCTGGCCCACCAGGTGCTGGAGGGCATGGCCATCGCCGCCTACGCCGTCGGCGCGCAGTCCGGCTACGTGTATGTGCGCGGCGAATACCCGCTGGCCGTCAAACGCCTGGAGAAGGCCATCCGCGCCGCTTACCGGCAAGGCCTGCTGGGCGAGAACATCTTCGGCGCCGGCTTCAGCTTCGATGTGGACATCCGCATCGGGGCCGGCGCCTTCGTCTGCGGCGAGGAGACCGCGCTGATGGCGTCGGTGGAGGGCCGGCGCGGCATGCCGCGCATGCGCCCGCCCTACCCGGCCCAGAGCGGCCTGTGGGGCCAGCCGACCCTGATCAACAATGTCGAGACCTTCGCCAATATCGCGCCGATCCTGAACCGCGGCGCAGACTGGTACGCGGGCATCGGCACCGAGAAGAGCAAGGGCACCAAAATCTTCGCCCTGGCCGGCAAACTCAACAATACCGGCCTGATCGAGGTGCCGATGGGCATCACCCTGCGCGAGATCGTCTACGACATCGGCGGCGGCATCCCGGGCGGCAAGGCGTTCAAAGCTGCGCAGACCGGCGGGCCGTCCGGCGGCTGCATCCCGGCCGAGCACCTGGACACGCCCGTGGACTACGAGAGCCTTAAGACACTGGGCGCCATCATGGGCTCCGGCGGCCTGATCATCATCGACGAAGACAGCAGCATGCCGGACGTGGCGCGCTTCTTCATGGAGTTCTGCGCCGACGAGAGCTGCGGCAAGTGCGCGCCGTGCCGGGTGGGGACGACGCAAATGCACCGGCTGCTGCAGAAGGTCCTGGCCGGCCACGGCACGCCCGCCGACCTGACCAAGCTGGAGCGCCTGGGCCAGCACGTCAAGCAAGCCAGCCTGTGCGGCCTGGGCCAGTCCGCGCCCAACCCCGTCCTGAGCACACTGCGCTATTTCCGGCATGAATACGAGACGCTGGTCGCCGGCCAGACACAGGCGGAGGGCAAGGCATGATCACCCTGACCATTGACGGCCGGGCCATCACGGTCCAACCGGGGACCACCGTGCTGGAGGCGGCGCTGGCCCACGGCATCGACATCCCGCGCCTGTGCTACCACCCCGACCTCAAGCCGTCCGGCGGCTGCCGGCTGTGCAGTGTGGAGGTCAAAGGCCGACCTAACGTGCTGGCCAGTTGCGGCTTGGCCTGCGAGCCGGGCCTGGAGGTGACCACGCACAGCGAGCAACTGACGGCTCTGCGGCGCGACCTCCTGGACCTGTTCCTCTCCGACCACCCCCTCCGCTGCGTCACCTGCGATAAGGCCGGCGCCTGCGACCTGCAGAAGTACGCCTACCAGTTCGGCCTGTCCGAGTCCACCTTCCCCGGTCCGGTCTCGCGCACGCTCTACCAGGACGACAACCCGTTCTTCATCCGCGACCACCAGTACTGCATCCTGTGCGGCAAGTGCGCGCGGGTCTGCGACGAGATCGTGGGCGTCAACGCCATCGAATACGTCGGGCGCGGCTTCGAGAGCCACATCGCCACGCCCTTCGACGGGCCGATGATCAACTCCAGCTGCGTCTTCTGCGGCAACTGCGTCCAGCTCTGCCCGACCGCCGCCCTGCTGCCGGTCTCGCGCCTGCGCCAGGGCCGCGAGTGGGAGCTGCGGCGCGTCCGCACCGTGTGCGGCTACTGCGGCGTGGGCTGCAAGCTGGAGTACGCGCTCAAGGGCGGGAAGATCCTCTACGCCCAGGGCTATCCCGGCGCGCCCGTCAACGGCGAGTTCCTGTGCACCAAGGGCCGCTTCGGCTGGGACTTCGCCACCCACTCGGACCGGCTGACGACGCCGCTCGTGCGGCGGGACTACGCCGCCGCGCACGGCCTGGCGGGGCCTGAGGCCGGCGCCGTCGGCGATTTTGTGCCGGTGAGCTGGGAGGCCGCGCTGGACCTGGTAGCCGACCGGCTGGCGGGCACGGTCCAGGCCGCCGGCCCGGACGCCGTCGCCGGGCTGGCCTCGGCGCGCTGCACGAACGAGGAAAATTACCTGTTCCAGAAGTTCATGCGCGCCACGCTGGGCACCAACAACGTCGACCACTGCGCGCGGCTGTGCCACGCCAGCTCGGTCACCGGCCTGGGGATCGCGTTCGGCAGCGGGGCCATGACCAACCCAATCCAGGACATCCGCCACGCCGACTGCATCTTCATCACCGGCTCCAACACGGCCGAGAGCCATCCCGTGATCAGTTATGAGGTGATCCGGGCCGCCAGAGCCGGCGCCAACCTGCTCATCATCGACCCGCGCCGCATCCCGCTCACCGACCACGCCACGCTCTGGCTCCAGCCCAAACCCGGCGCCGACCAGTACGTCTTCATGGCCATGGCCCACGTCATCATCAACGAAGGGCTGGCTGACAAGGCCTTTATCGAAGCGCGCACCGAAGGCTACGCCGACTTCGCCCAGAGTGTGGCCGCCCTCACCCCAGAGGTGGCCGCCCTGCAATCCGGGGTCAAGGCTGAAGATATCGTCCGGGCCGCCCGGATGTACGCCCTGGGCCAGCGCGCCTATGGCCGGTCCATTTACGACGGGCGCGGGCATTCCACCCTCCTCTACGCGATGGGCATCACCCAGCGCCGCAACGGCACCGAGCTGGTGCTGACGCTGGCCAACCTGGCGCTGCTCACCGGCCAGGTGGGCAAGCCGTCCACGGGCATCAACCCGTTGCGCGGCCAGTCCAACGTCCAGGGCGCGTGCGATGTGGGCGCGCTGCCCAACGTCCTGCCCGGCTATCAGCCGGTGACCGACGACGCCCGGCGCAAGGCGGTGGCCGAGAAGTGGGGCGTGGCGGACCTGCCGGCCAGACCCGGCCTGACCGTG
>DAOUAB010000031.1:0-40154 GCA_034434015.1 Anaerolineales bacterium | reverse complement strand
GCAGAGTCATGAAGCCGTAGGCGAGCAGGGCGAGCGCGAAAAACCCCAAACCCCAAGCCCCTAGCCCCACAGGCCAAGCGCCAGGAGCAGTGAAAGACTGGGGGCTAGAGGCCGATGCGGGCGCGCGCTTCCGCCGGCGCCAGGCGGAAGCGAGGGCGAGGCCGAGGGCCGGCAGGGTGAGCGCAGCCGGGACCAGGCCGAGGGCGCGCGGCGGCGAAGGGTTGAGGAGGGAGGGGTCTTCGGCGCGCGGCGGGGCCAGCAACTCGCCCGGCGTGATGAAGTTCGTGTACCAGGTGAAGATGGGGGGGACGAGCAGCCGGTCGGAGTGGACCAGGTCACGCTCGGCCAGGGCCGGCAGCCAGAAATAGGCGGACAACCCGATGCCGAGCGCCAGCGCCAGCCCGCCGCGCCTGAGGACCTGCCCGGAGCGCGAGCGCCAGGCCAGGAGCGCCAGGTAGCCGGCGAAGAGCGGCGACGCGATCAGGGCGAAGATGTTGTGGGTGAGGATCAGGGCGGCGTAGCTGACGGCGGGCGACCAACGGCGGACGACGTTTCGCAATGGCCGGCCCGCGGCCCACTGTTCACTGTCCACTGCCCCCTGTATCCCCCACAGCACCAGCGGCGGCCAGACGAAGGCGAACGTCTCGGCCAGGTTGGCGCGGAAGAGCGCGTCGTAGGCCAGGTACGGCGCGAACAGGTACGCGGCGCCGGCGGCCAGGCCGGCCCGTTCGCCCCACAGCCGGCGCGTGAAGACGAACGCCGCGCTGCCTGCGCCCCAGATGGCCAGGCCGAAAGCCAGCTTGAGCGCGGCCGGATACTCCAGGCCGAGGTGGCGCAGCAGCACGACCACGTACGAGGAGAGCGGCGCGTAGAAGTTGAAGAATGGGAAACCGTAGCCCTGGGCCATGTGCGGGGCCCAGCGCGGGAAGAGGTGGCCGAGGTCCATCAGGGCGCCGAGCTGCACGGCGCGGTAGAGGTGGAAGGCGACGTCGTCGGCGCAGACCATCCCGGCCCGGGCCAGGGGCTCGGCCGCGATCAGGGCCAGGAGGAGCAGGCTGAGGAAGGGGAGCAGGGGACGCAGGCGGCGCACGCGGCGAAGTATAAAGGAGGAGGTCGCCCGGCAGAAGACGGGTGTGCTATAGTGCGTGTGTCCAAGCCGGCCGGGCTGTCGCGGGCGCCTGCGCGAGCGGGCGTCTGAGGAAAGTCCGCGCTCCGCAGAGCACGACGCCGGGTAACACCCGGAACGGGGCGACCCGTTGGAACAGGGCCACAGAGAAGCGTATTGCCGGTTCAGCGCCTGCGGGCGCTGAGCCAAGGCGAGGGTGAAACGGTGGGGTAAGAGCCCACCGGCGTCCGCTGCAAGGCGGGCGGCCAGGCAACCCCCGTCGGGAGCAAGGCCAAGCAGGGGCGAGCTGCTGCTCGCAGCGCCCGAGCCCCGGGTCGGCCGCACGAGCCGGCCAGCAATGTCCGGCCCAGAGAGATGACGGCCTAAAACAGAACGCGGCTTACGGGCCGGCTTGGACGACGAACCGAGGGCGTGGCCGATTTCGATTGGTCACGCCCTTCCGCCGGGCCCCAGATACGCCTCCACAAACAACGCGCCGGGCATCTTCAAAAGGCGACAACTGACTCAAGAGGGGGCGCAGGTCGCGTTCCCAGTCTGGCGCGATCCGGTCGCGCGTTTTTTCGGCCAGCCGGTGCGGCGGGGCAGCGGATCAACTGCCGCCGGATCTGCTTTTCCCGGCCGGATTTCCTAACCGACCGGCCCCGCCGGCCTCCAGAACCCGGAAAGTTTCTGTCGTATAATCCCCGCGCCGGGCAGTTGCCCGATACATCATCTCGCCAACCAACCCGCGGCGGGGCGCGGCATGGGATGCAGACAGTTTCCGGGCCACCCGTCAGAGCCAGCCGGCGCGGGTGGCTTTTGTATCCGGCCGGATCGCCCTCGAAAGGGAAAGACGGCATGACTCCCGGAAGCATCGTCCGCTGCCGCAACCGTGACTGGGTCCTGCTGCCAAGTGAGCGGGATGAGCTCCTCCTCCTCCGGCCTCTCGCCGGAGCGACCGACGAGGTCGTCGCGGTTCACAAGCAACTGACCGACCTCATTGGCTACACCCTGCCGGAGGAGCGCGTCCGCTCCGCGACATTTCCGCTGCCGACCGTTGACGACCTCGCCGATGCCGCAAGCGCCCACCTCCTGTGGCAGGCGGCGCGCCTGACTCTGCGCGAGGGCGCCTCGCCCCTCCGCTCGCTGGGACGCCTCTCCATCCGCCCGCGCACCTACCAGTTCGTGCCGCTGCTGATGGCGCTGCGCCTCGCCCCGGCGCGCCTGCTCATCGCCGATGACGTGGGCGTGGGCAAGACCATCGAAGCCCTGCTGATTGCCCGCGAATTGTGGGAACGCGGCGAAATCCGCCGCCTGGCGGTGCTGTGCCCGCCCTACCTGTGCGATCAGTGGCAGAAGGAACTGGCGGAAAAATTCAACTTTCACGAGGCGGTCGTCATCCGCTCCGGCACGGTGGGACAGTTGGAGCGCAACAAGCCGCCCCAGCGCACCATTTACGAGCATTATCCGGTGCAGGTCATCAGCATTGACTGGATAAAGAGCGAGCGCAACCGACACGCCTTCCTGCTCCACGCGCCCGAACTGATTATTGTGGACGAGGCGCACGGCGCAGCGATGGCGAATAACCAGAACCAGCAGCAGCGCCACGAGTTTTTGCGGGAGGTCGCCAGGGACGAAAAACGTCACCTCATCCTGCTCACCGCCACCCCGCACAGCGGCATCGAATCAGCCTTCCGCTCGCTGTTGGGTCTGCTCGACCCGCGCTTTGGCGCGTGGGATGTGAACGACCTGAACGAGAATCGCCTGCGCGAACTGGCGCGCTGCTTCGTCCAGCGCACCCGCGCCGACATCGAACACGATTGGGAAAGCGAATCCTGCTTCCCTCAACGCCTGCCCGAAGACCAGACCTATCGCCTTTCTTCAGCCTATCGCACCCTTTTCGAGAAGACCTACGACTTCTGCGCCGAAATCGTGCGCACCGGGCAGGACCTGGAAGAACGCAAACGCCGCGTGCGCTATTGGGGCGCGCTGGCGCTCTTGCGCTGCGTCATGTCCAGCCCGGCGGCGGCCCTGGCGGCGCTGGAGAGCCGTCACGGGCGATTGGAAGAAGCCGCAGGCGTGGACGAGGTGGACTTCCGCGGCTTCGTCTTCGAATCCGACAGCGACCGGACCGACGACGAACAGCCGACCCCGCCCATCGAGGAGACCGAAGCCACTCTGCCCGAGTCCGAACGCCGCAAATTGCGCGGCTTGGGCAGACTGGCTGCCGCGCTGCTCGAACCCGAACAGGATACCAAACTCGAAGGCCTGATCCACTCCGTGAGCAAACTGCTCGCCGAGGGTTATCATCCCATCGTCTGGTGCCGCTACGTGGCGACGGCGGAATATGTGGCCGACGCTCTGCAAAAACGCCTGGCAGAGAAGCGCCTGCAAGCCCAAGTAGTTCGCATCACCGGCCGACAGGCGGACGAGGAACGCCGCGCCCGTATCGCGGAGATTTCCGCCGACCGCCCGCGCGTGCTGGTGGCGACCGATTGCCTCTCGGAGGGCATCAACCTGCAGGAAAAGTTCAACGCCGCCATTCACTACGACTTGCCCTGGAACCCCAACCGCCTCGAACAGCGCGAGGGCCGGGTGGACCGCTATGGCCAACCCGCCGCGCAGGTGCGCGTCATTCGCTACTACGGCGCGGATAACCCGGTGGACGGCGTGGTGCTGGACGTACTGCTCGACAAAGCCCGCGAGATTCACAAAGCCCTCGGCACGCACGTCCCCGTCCCCGAAGAGAGCGAGAGCGTGACCGAAGCCGTGTTGAACGCCCTCTTCCTGCGCGGCGGTTATCAGGCGGGCGCGCGGCAACTGGTCTTCGACTTTATGGCGGACAGCGTCACCCGGTTGCACAACCAGTGGGAACGCGACGCCGAGCGCGAGAAAATCACCCGCACACGCTTTGCTCAGCGCGCCCTCAAGCCCGACGAAGTGCGCCGCGAACTGGAAGCCGCCGACGCCGTCCTGGGCGACCC
Organism: Anaerolineales bacterium; assembly: GCA_034434015.1. Classification (GTDB taxonomy): domain Bacteria; phylum Chloroflexota; class Anaerolineae; order Anaerolineales; family UBA6663; genus SpSt-583. The sequence continues at coordinate 36,065 of DAOUAB010000031.1, read as the reverse complement.
GCAGGCGGTGCGAGCCTTCGTTCAAGAGGCGGCGCAGCGCCTGGGGCTGACTCTCACCCGCGAGGCCAATGGACAGGTCTTCCGTCTGGCGACGGCTCCCCTGCCGCCGAATTTGCCCCACGTGCTGCGTTTTGCCCTGCCGACGCGCAAAGATGGAATCTGGCGGATTGCTTTTACCTCGCCCACGCCGGAGGGCGCTGAATACCTGGGGCGCAACCATCCCTTCGTGGCGGCGCTGGCGCGCTTTCTTTTGGAAGAGGCCCTGACCAGGGGCGGCGCCGCCGCTGCCACGCGCTGCGGCGTGTTGCGTACCCGGGCAGCCTCTCGCCTCACCACGATCCTGCTGCTGCGCGTCCGCTATTTGATGCGACAGCCGGGCCGCGCCCCGCTCCTGTCCGAGGAGGTGCTGGTGACCGGCTACACACAGGGTGACGCGCGTGCGCCCGAATGGCTCGCTCCCGAAGAGGCGCTGGCGCTGCTGGGGCGGGCACAGCCCGACGCCAACCTCTCGATGCCGGAGAAGCGCGAGCGGGTGGCCGCTGCGCTGGAGGCCTGGCCGGGGCTGGAAGCCCCGATCCGGGCGCGCATCTCGGCGCGCGCCGGAGAGCTACAAAAAAGTCACAAACGCATCCGTCAGGCGGTCGGCCTGCAGGTGCGCGAACTCGCCGTCGAGCCACAGTTCCCGCCCGATCTGCTCGGAGTGCTCGTGCTTCAACCGGTGGTGTGAATGGCAGCGTTTCCCTCCATCCGAATCGAAGGCGGCCTGCTCGGCCCGGACGTGCTGGAGCAGCTCCTGGCCGGCGAGCTGCCCGGCCAGAAGCCCGCCGACTTCGGCCTCCCGCCGCGCCGCGCCCTGACCGAGGAAATCGCCGCCGTTTATCACGACGCCCGCGCCCTGTGGCAGGTCTTTCAGCACCGCCTGGAACGCCTGCCCGCCGACGACCTCGCCACCTCCGAGACGCGCGACTCGTGGGTCATCCCCTTTTTGCGCCTGCTGGGCTATGACCTGCACTATCAGCCGCGCGCCCTCGAACGCGACGGGCTGACCTTCGCCATCTCGCACGTTCTCGTTCCCGCCCCGAACCCCGAACAGCCCACTCCCGTTCACATCGTCGGCTGCCGCCAGGAGTTGGGTCGCCTCGCCCCCTCGGGCCGACCGCGCCTCTCGCCGCACGCCCTCGTTCAGGAGTACCTGAACCGCAGTGAAGCCCTGTGGGGGCTGGCGACCAACGGACGCATCCTGCGCCTGCTGCGCGATTCGACCTTCGTCCGCCGCCAGGCCTACGTCGAGTTCGACCTGGAGGGCATCTTCGAAGAGGAGCGCTTTGCCGATTTCGTCCTGCTCTATCGGCTGCTGTACCGCACGCGCCTGCCCGGCGATGGACGCGCCGAAGGCTGCCTGCTGGAACAGTATTATCAGCAATCCGTCGCGCAGGGCGGACGGGTGCGCGAGCATCTGCGCGAGGGGGTGGAAGAATGCCTGACGATTCTGGCAAACGGCTTCCTCGGTCATGAGCAAAGCGGCGACCTGCGGGAGTGGGTGCAACGCGAGGGCGCGCTGGCGTTCTACAAACAACTCCTCCGTCTGGTCTATCGCTTCCTCTTCCTGCTCGTCTCCGAAGAGCGCGGCCTGATGGGGCAGAACCCGCTCTACCTCGAAAGTTACGGCATCGCCCGCCTGCGCCGCCTGTGCGAAAACCGCGCCGCCTACACCGATGACCCCGACCTCTGGCTGGGACTGCGCGCCCTGTGGGAAATCTTCCGCGCTGAGAAACTGGCCGCCATCCTCGGCGTCCCGCCGCTCAACGGCGAACTCTTCGCCCCTCAGGAACTGGACGACGCCCTCATCGCCAACCGCGACCTGCTCTCGGCGTTCTGGCATCTCGCCTTCTACGATTCCCCGCCCCGCCGCGTCAACTACGCCGCGCTGGATACCGAAGAACTCGGCTCGGTGTACGAGAGTTTGCTCGATTACCACCCGGCTGTGACCTTCGATCCAACCGGCAGGCCGCGCTTTGAACTCGCCCCCGGCTCGGAACGCAAATCCACCGGCTCGTATTACACCCCGCCGCAACTGGTGGGCGAACTGATTCGCAGCGCGCTGGAGCCGGTCATCGAGGAGCGGCTCAAAGGGCGGGAGAACGCCAAGGCGCAGGAACAAGCCCTGCTCTCCATCAAAGTGTGCGACCCGGCCTGCGGCTCCGGTCACTTTCTGCTGGCCGCCGCCCGCCGCCTGGGCAAGGAACTGGCGCGCATCCGCACCGGCGAGGACGAACCCGCCCCCGAACAGGTGCGCGCCGCCCTCCGCGACGTGGTCGCTCACTGCATCTACGGCGTGGACAAGAACCCGCTGGCGGTCGAGCTGGCGCGCGTTGCCCTGTGGCTGGAAAGCCACGCCGAGGGCAGGCCGCTCACCTTCCTCGAACATCGCATCAAGTACGGCGACTCGCTGGTGGGCGTCTTCGATTTGAGCGTCCTCAAGGACGGCGTCCCCGACGAAGCCTTCGCCCCCCTGCAGGGCGATGACCGCAAACTGGCTTCCAGCCTGAAGCGCCAGAACAAAGCCGAGCGCGAGGGGCAGATGACCCTCTTCGGCTGGAACTTCGACCTCGACTTGACCAGCCTGGCGCAGTTGGGGCAGGAACTCGATTCCATCCCCGATGACACGCCCGAACAGGTGCGCCGCAAGCGCGAACGTTACGAAGCCCGCGCCCAAGACCCCGCCTGGCAGCGCCAGAAAGCCGCCTGCGACCTGTGGACCGCCGCCTTCTTCCAATCCATCACCCCTGCCCCCCAGCCCCCTTCCCCTCTCCCGGTGGGAGAGGGGAAGGGGGTGGCCGCCAGGCCGGGGGATGGGGTGAGGGCCATCACCACCGACCTTGTCCGCCGCGCCCTGGCCGGTCAACCCCTCCCGCCGCAAACCCTCGCCCAAGCCGAAGCCCTCGCCGCCGAAGCGCGCTTCTTCCATTGGTCCCTGGAGTTCCCGGAAGTGTTTGTCCCTCACCCCACTCCCCCTGCCTCCTCTCCCCTCTCCCACGAGTGGGAGAGGGGAGAGGGGGTGTCGCCGCAGGCGACGGGGGTGAGGGGTGAGGGCGGCTTCGACCTCCTCCTCGCCAACCCGCCGTGGGAGCAAATTCAACTGGAAGAACTGGAATTCTTTGCCGCGCGTGACGCCCGTATTGCTCATGCGCCTGGCGCTACCCGCAAGCGGCTCATCGAGCGCCTGCCGCAGGAAAACCCCGCCTTGTGGGAAGAATACCGCCGCGCCCTGCACACCGCCGAAAGCGCCAGCCGCTTCCTGCGCGCCAGCGGCGATTACCCCCTCACGGGTCGCGGGCGTATCAACACTTACTCCGTCTTTGCCGAGCGCATCCGCCGGTTGCTTGCCCCCCAGGGACGCGGCGGAGTCATCCTGCCCACCGGCATCGCCACCGACGCCACCAATCAATACTTCTTCGCTGACCTGGTGGAGAAAGAGCAAATCGTCAGTTTGTTCGACTTCGAGAACCGCGAAAAGATTTTCCCTGCCGTGGACAGCCGCATGAAATTCTGCCTGCTCACCCTGCGCGGCTCCTCCTCTCTCTCTTCTCCCATCTCCCCCTCTCCTCTCACCCTCTCCTTCTTCTCCACCCGCGCCGACCACCTGCGCGACCCGCGCCGCGTCTTCACCCTCAGCCGCGAAGACATCGCCCGCATCAACCCCAACACGCGCACCCTGCCCGTCTTCCGCACCCGGCAAGACGCCGAACTGACCAGAGCCATCTACGCCCGCGTGCCGGTGCTGGTGAACGACTCCCCTCTCCCTGAGGGAGACCCCCTGACGGGGGCAGGTGGGCAGGGGGTGAGGGCAAACCCCTGGGGCGTTTCTTTCAAGCAGGGATTGTTCAACATGACGTCCGACTCCCACCTCTTCCGCACCCGCGCCGAACTGGAGGCGGAGGGGTATCGGCTGGAGGGGAATGTGTTTATGCCCTCATCCCCCGCGCCCTTCTCCCACACTGTGAGAGAAGGGGAGATGCCTGCGCCGGGCAGGGAGTTGATTGAGCGGGCGCGTGAACTGCGCCGTCAGGCAACGCCCGCCGAAGCGCTGCTGTGGGAATTGTTGCGCAACCGGCAACTCTTGGGCCGGAAATTCCGACGCCAGCATCCAATTGGGCATTTCATTGCTGATTTCTTCTGTGACGACGCCCGGCTGGTGATCGAAATTGATGGGGCCATTCACCGCGAACCCGATCAGCGCGCACGAGACCGGTTGCGCGAGCAAATCCTGCGGGAACATGGCCTGCACGTTCTGCGCTTCACCAACGAGCAGGTCATACGGGATACCGAAACCGTCTTGCGGCAAATTGCAGACTTCGTCGCTGCGCACTCCTACGAGAATCCACCCGCCACTCCTGCCTCTCCCGAAGCGTCTATACAGTTGGATCAGGAGGGTAAAGCCGACTCCCCTCTCCCGCCGCGCGGGAGAGGGGCTGGGGGTGAGGGTTTTCTCCCCCTCTACGAAGCCAAGATGATCTGGCACTACGACCACCGCTTCGGCACCTACGAGGGCGTGAGCGACCGCTCCAGCACCCACCTGCCCACCCCCGACGAGCGCCAGCACGCCGACCCGCATTTCCTTGCCCTGCCCTGGTACTGGGTGAGCGCCGCCGAAGTGCAAGCCCGCCTGGGAGAATGGAAACGCGGCTGGCTCTTGGGCTTCCGCGATGTCACCAACGCCACCAACGAGCGCACCGCCATCTTCAGCCTGCTGCCGAGGGTGGGAGTGGGGAACAAGATACCCCTTTTGCTTTGTGAAAACGCATCAGCAATTGAATTGAGCGCACTTCTGGCTAACGCATCATCAGTCGTTTTTGATTTTGTGGCTCGTCAAAAACTCGGTGGCATGACAATGAACTTTTTCTACGTTAAGCAATTCCCTGCCCTCTCGCCCTCCGCCTACACGGCGCAGGATTTACACTACATCGTCCCGCGCGTGCTCGAACTGACCTACACTGCCTGGGACCTGGCGCCCTTCGCCGCCGACGTGTGGCACGACGCCGATGAATCCCTGCGCGGCGCGATTCAGGCGCAATGGGAGGATGCCCCTCACCCCCCATCCCCCTCTCCCAATGTTGGGAGAGGGGCTGGGGGTGAGGGCTGGGGCGCGCCCTTCCCGCCGTTCAAGTGGGAGGAATCCCGCCGCGCCCGCCTGCGCGCCGAACTGGACGCCTATTACGCCCGTCTCTACGGCCTCACCCGCAAGCAACTGCGCTACATCCTCGATCCCGCCGACCTGACCGAGCGCGAACTGGCGGACATCCTCGACCCCTGGGAGGAAGTGTCCGACCCGCTCGACCCGCAGGGCTACGCCGAGCGCGCTGCCCGCAGTGACCCTTCGACAGGCTCAGGGCAGGCTTTCCCCGGCGAAACCTTCCGCGTGCTGAAAGAGAAGGAACTGCGCGAATACGGCGAATACCGCACGAGGAGGTTGGTGCTGGAGGCGTGGGAGAAAAACCTTTGACATCTCTGCCAATTTTGGCAATAATGTGTGCAGAAAGTCAAATAATATTTGACTTTTTGCACACATGGATGAGATTAGACTAGATACCCTACTCTACGAGGCGGCTGAGCGGCAGGCAGGTTATTTTTCCGCGCGGCAAGCGCAACAGGCCGGCTTTTCCAAAGCCTTGCTCTCTCATCATGTCAAAAGGGGCCGCTTCCTGCGCATCCGCCGCGGCGTCTATCGCCTGGCGCAATTTCCCGAAATGCCGCACGCCGACCTGACCATCGCCTGGCTTTCCGCCGGAGAAAAAGCCGTCCTCTCGCACGAAAGCGCCCTGCTGCTCTACGGGCTGACCGACCTGCTGCCTGCCGAAATTCACCTCACCGTGCCGCGCACGGCCTCGCGCCGCCTGCCGGGAGTGCGTTTTCATGTGGCGCGACTGACGCCGGAAGAGGTCGTTCGCCGCCAGGGACTGCCCCTCACCACCCTGCCGCGCACCATCAGCGACCTGATTCGCTCCGGCGTGGCGGAAGAATGGGTGCGGCAGGCGGTTCAGCAGGCGCTGGCGCGTGGCCTGGTCACCGAGGCGGCGCTGGAGGAAGAAGCGCGTCGGCGCGGCGGGCGGGTTGCCGCGCAAATCCGCGCCGCGTTGGGGAATGCCCATGCAATATCAGAATAGCGCCGCTTTCCGCCGCGCCCTGGAAGACCGCCTGCGCCGGCAGGCGGTCGCTTCGGGAACGCCGCTGGCGCGCCTGCGAAAAATGGTCGCCTTCGAGCGCTTTCTGGCGCGGCTCGTCGCCGCTCAGCCGGATGCCTGGGCGCTCAAAGGGGGATTGGCGCTGCAATTTCGCCTGCGCGAGCGCGCCCGCACGACGCAGGACATTGACCTGCTCTTTCGTCTATCTTTGCCCGCAACAGAAATTCACCAGAGGCTGGTCTCCGCCGCGCTGGGCGATATGGGAGACGGGTTCACCTTCGAAGTCGCCCGCCCGGAAAGGGACGCTGAGTTGCGTTTTCCGGTCCGAAGTTTGCTCGATGGGCGGCTGTTTGAAGCGTTCCATGTGGATGTGGGCATAGGCGACCCGCTCTTCGAACCTCCTGAGATGCTGACCGCCCCGTCGCTCCTGGAATTTGCTGAGATTCCCCCTGTATCTATCCCTTCGTATCCGCTTTCTCAACAGATTGCCGAAAAAGTCCACGCCCTCACCCGTCCATACGCCTCCGGCGAGAGCAGCCGGGTGCGGGATTGGGTGGATATCCTTCTCATGGCGCATTGGGAAGGTCTGCGGTCAGAGACATTGCGCCGCGCCTTGCAAGCCGCCTTCGAAACGCGCGCTACGCATCCCCTCCCGCCGCAGATGCCCTCCCCGCCCGCTTCCTGGGCGCGCCCGTTTCGCCGCCTGTGCGAACAAACCGGACTGGAATACGCCTCGCTCGACGAAGCGGTTCAAGCCATGCGCCGCTTTCTCGACCCGGTTTTAAGCGGCCAATCCGCTGAAAGATGGAATCCTATCCTCTGGCAATGGGAATAAGGAGACCCTGATGACCATCTTCGACCTGCATGCCGCCGTCCTGCGCGAATACCGCGACTTCGTCCGCTCCTTCATCCTCATCACCGACCGGCGCATTCAGGAATACGTGGACCGCGTCCTGGACGAAGAAGCGCGGCTGTGGCCCGATTTTCTGCTTCAGGTCAGCCCGTCCTACCGGCGCGGCCCCAGCGTGGATGACCTCACTCAAAGCGGCGCACTCCACCCCGAAACGGCGCGCATCTTCCGCACCCCGCGCGGCGAGCCGTATCGCCTCTACCGCCATCAGGAGCAGGCCCTCGAAAAAGCCCGCCGCGGCGAAAGTTACGTGGTCACCAGCGGCACCGGCTCCGGCAAAAGCCTCACCTACTTCATTCCGATTGTCGAATCCATCCTGCGCCGGCCCGCCGCCGATAAAACCGCCGCGCTCATCGTCTATCCGATGAACGCCCTGGTCAACTCGCAACTCCAGGCGCTCGAAGCGCTCAAGGCAGGCTACGAAGCCCGCACCGGGCGCCCCTTCCCGCTCACCTTTGCCAGATACACCGGAGAGACGGGCGAAGACGCCCGCCAAACCATGCGCCAGCGCCCGCCGCACATCCTGCTCACCAACTACATGATGGCCGAACTGATGCTCGTCCGCCCGGAAGACCAGCGCTTCCTGGACGCGGCCGGGGGCGGCCTGCGCTTCCTCGTCTTCGACGAACTGCACACCTACCGCGGGCGGCAGGGCGCGGATGTCGCCATGCTCATCCGCCGTCTCAAAGAACGCGCCGCCGCGCCGGGGCTGATTCACGTCGGCACCTCCGCCACTATGGTCGCGGAACGGGACGCCGCGCCTTCCCAGCGCCGCCAGGTAGTGGCTGATTTTGCCGCCCGCTTCTTCGGTCATCCCTTCACCGAAGCCGACATCATCGAAGAGACCCTCGTCCCCTTCACTCAGGGCGGCCTCCCCACTTCCGAAGAACTCCGCACTGCCTTTCTCCCACTCTCATCCTCTCCTGCTCTCCCGCTCTCGCTCTCTTCTCTCCCACTCTCCGATTACCAGCAACATCCTCTCTCCCGCTGGCTCGAACACACCTTTGGCATCGCCCCCGAACCCGAAGGCGGATACAAACGCCGCACGCCCCTTACCCTGCCGGAGGCGGCCGCGCAACTCGCCGAACAGAGCAGCCTCGACCCGCAACTTTGCGAACAATCCCTGCGCGCCTGGCTGGCGCTTGGGGGGCAGATTCAACGCGAAGAGGGCGGACCCGCTTTTGCCTTCAAACTGCATCAGTTCATCGGGCAAGGACGCGCCCTCTACGCCACGCCGGAGCCTGCGGAGCGCCGCGATTTCTCCCTTGAAGGACAAGTGCAGGCGGATGAAGATCGTATTTTTCTGCCGGTCAAGTTCTGCCGACAGTGCGGGCAGGAGTATTACCACGTCTTGCAATCGGAAGAGCGCTTCTGGCCCCATCCGGTGGATATCTTCGGGGAAATAGATGAAGCCTACCAGCCGGGCTATCTGATGCTCGCCCCCGCCGAAAACGATTGGAACGAAGACTACCTGCCCGAAGAGTGGCGCGAAGCCAACGGGCGAATCAAGCGCGACTATCGCGAGCGCGTCCCGCGCCCGCTCTGGGTGCGCCCCGATGGGACGTTCTCGACCTCCCCCCAGCCGGGCGCGGTCAAGATATGGCGTCAGCCCGAACCCTTTGGCCTGTGCCTGAATTGCGGCGAGTTCTACACCCGCAGGGAAGATGAGTTCCGCAAACTGGCTTCCCTCTCCAGCGAAGCCCGCTCCAGCGCCACCACCGTGCTGGCGGTTTCGCTTCTGCGTCAGGCCGCCCGCGCCGGCGCCGCCCGCGACAAACTGCTCACCTTCACCGATAACCGCCAGGACGCCTCGTTGCAGGCCGGTCACTTCAATGATTTCGTTCATCTCGCCGTCCTGCGTTCGGCGCTGGTTTCGGCGCTGCGCGAGCAGGGCGAACTCACGCCCGACCGCGTTGCCCAAGCGACCGTCGCCGCTTTGCAGCGCGGCTTCAGCGTGCGTGAGATTGCCCGCACCTCTGAACTTGACCCTGCTTCGCAAGCCGCCCGCGAGGTCTGGCAAACCTTCACCGAGCTGACCGAATACCGCCTCTACGAAGACCTGCGCCGCGGCTGGCGCGTCATCCAGCCCAACCTGGAAGAACTCGGCCTGTTGCGCCTCGAATATCGCGGCCTGGAGGCGCTCTGCGCGCAGGAGGACGCCTGGGCCTTCCACCCCGCGCTGGCCGCCCTCACCCCGCAGGAACGGCAGCAACTCATTCGTCCCCTGCTCGACCAGTTCCGCCGCAAACTGGCGCTCAACGCGCGGGTGTTGCAGGAACAGGCGCAAAGTCAATTGCGCCGCCGCTGTGACCAATATCTGAATGAGTTTTGGGGGCTGGACCCGGCCAGCGATGAACTGCGTCAGGCCAAGTGCTTTGTCCTGAAAGGGCAATCCTCTCGTCCGTCGGATGATTTCAGCCTGGGCGCCAAAAGCGCCCTGGGACACTACCTGCGCCGCCAACTCAATCTGACCACTCAGGAATACCGCCCGGTGATGGAAGCCCTGCTCGGCCGGCTGGTGCGTCACGGCCTGCTGGCGCGCCTCGACCCGATAGACGACCATCAGCGTTTCCAGTTGGATGTCGCCTGCCTTCTGTGGCAGGTCGGCGCTGGAGCGCCGCCTCCCCTCGACCCGCTCTATACCCGCCGCGCCGCCGCGGAAACCTACGCCGACCGCTCCCGCCCGGTCAACGCCTTCTTCCAGCGCTTCTATCAGGAAACCGCCGCTGAACTGGCCGGGCTGGAAGCCCGCGAACACACCGCTCAGGTGGTGGCCGCCGGGGAACGCGAACGCCGCGAGCGCCGCTTCCGCTGGGAAGAGCGCGACACGCACAGGGAAGCCGAACTCGGCCGCCGCCTGCCCTACCTCGTCTGCTCGCCGACGATGGAACTGGGCATTGACATCGCCGACCTCGATATGGTGCATCTGCGCAATGTCCCGCCTACTCCCGCCAACTACGCCCAGCGCAGCGGCCGCGCCGGGCGGCAGGGACAGGCCGGGCTGATTTTCACCTACTGCGGCGCGCTCAACCCGCACGACCAGTATTTCTTCCGCAACCGCAGGGAGATGGTGGCCGGGAACGTGCGCGCTCCCAAACTCGACCTGGCGAACGAGAGTTTGTTGCGCGCCCACCTGCACGCCCTCTGGCTGGGAGAAATCCGCCTCCCCTTGCGCCAATCCATTGAAGAAGTCATTGACACGGCGCAAGACGCGCTGCCCTTGCGCCCCGAAGTGCAGGCGGCCATCCAGTTGAGCGACGCCGCCCGTCAGCGACTGCGTGAACGGATGCGCCGCGCCCTGCAGGCCGATGAGGCTTCGCTCCGTTCTGCCCGCTGGTACTCCGATTCCTGGCTCGACCGCGTCCTCGAGGAAGCCTCACAGGCCTTTGACCGCGCCTTCGACCGCTGGCGCGAACTCTACCGCGCCGCCACCCGTCAACTGCTCGAAGCGCAGTCCGCCCTTTTGCGCGCCCGCCGCGCCGAAGACCAGCAGAGCGCCAATCGTTTGCAGCAAGAGGCCATCCGCCAGCGGAACTTACTGTTGCAAATCGAAACCTCCCGTGAAGAGAGCGACTTCTACCCCTATCGTTACCTGGCGAGCGAGGGCTTCCTGCCCGGTTACAACTTCCCGGCTTTGCCGGTGCGCGCCTGGGTGCCGCGCGGAGAAGGCGAATACATTGCCAGGGCGCGCTTCCTGGCTTTGCGCGAATTTGCCCCCGGCAACTTCCTCTATCACGAAGGCTCACGCTGGGAAATCGTCGGCTTCCAATCCCCGCCCGGCGGCCTGGACGAGCGCCGCCATCAGTTGCGGCTGTGTTACACCTGCGGCGCATTCTGCGAACCCGCCCTTGACCTGTGCCCAGCCTGCAGCACCCGCTTCAACGCGGACAACAGCCTGATTGCCAGCCTGCTCGAAATGCCGAACGTTCGCACCCGCCGCCGCGAGCGCATCACCTCCAACGAAGAAGAGCGCCGCCGCCGCGGCTACCAGATAGATACTTTTTATCAATTTGCCTCTGCCTCCCCCGTCCTCATTGCAGACGTCCTTCCGTTCTCCTCGCCTGTTCTCTCACCCTCTCCTTCTCCTCTCTTCCATCTCACCTATGCTCCCTCCGCCACCCTGTTGCGCGTCAATCATGGCTCGCGGGTTGCTCGCACTCCCGGCTTTCCCGTGGATTTTGAAAACGGCGACATCCTGACCGACGGTGATCATTCCGCCCCCGCGCGCCGTCCACAGCGTATCGAAACCGTCCGCCTGAGCGTTCAGGATACACAAAACCTGCTCCTGCTTCGCCCCGCCGACCCGCAGTTATTTGCCGACCGCGGTTTTGAGACCACTCTGCGCGTCGCTTTACAGCGCGGTCTTGAACAAGCCTATCAACTGGAAGAAAATGAACTGGCCGCCGAGAGCATCGGTCAGGGCGAACAGCGCGCCATCTTGTTCTATGAGACCTCGGAGGGCGGCAGTGGCGTCCTGCGCCGTCTGGTCGAAGAACCGAACGCTTTTGCCGAGGTCGCCCGCGCCGCGCTGGAACGCGCCCACTATGACGAGAACGGGCAAGACCTCAAGACCGATTGCATTGCCGCCTGCTATGAGTGCCTGCTCAGTTACAACAATCAACTGGAAGCCCTCTTCATTGACCGCCGCCGGATTCGCCAGACCCTGCTCGACCTTGCCCAAAGTCGCGTTTTGCCGCGCGTGTTCGGGCGAACCTACACTGAACACCTTGCCTGGCTGCGCGCCCTCACCGACTCGCGGTCCGAACTCGAGCGGCGCTTCCTGGAGGCGCTGGCCGGGCGGCATCTGCGCCTGCCGGACGAGGCCCAGCGCGGCCTCGCCGAGCCGCGCTGCGTCCCCGATTTCTTCTACAGCCCGAACGTCTGCGTCTTCTGCGATGGCAGCGTGCACGACGATCCGCAACAGGCGGCTCGCGACCGGGCCGTGCGCGACGAACTCGTCCACCGCGGCTATCGCGTCATCGTCATTCGCTATGACCGCGACCTGGGAGAACAGATCGCGCATTGCCCGGATGTGTTCGGGAGCGCGGCGTCCGCCCGCTAACGACGCCGGCCCCTCGCCCCGGGCGCCCGGATTGGAGAAGGGTATGGGATTGGCAGAACCGGCACACTCGGATAGCGCGCGGGCAAGGCCATCCGCACCCCGGCGCGGGACGCCATGCTCTCGCACGTCACCCACCAGACCGGGCACGGCTGGGGCTTCGGCCTGCACGAGGCCCTGGACCAGATCGGGGCCATCCTGGGGCCGCGGCTGGTCTCGGCCGTGCTCTCCGCTCACGGGAGCTACCAGGCCGGGTTCGGCCTCCTGCTCATTCCGGCCCTGCTGGCCCTGGCGGTGCTCAGCGCCGCGCGCCTGATCTATCCGCGCCCGCAGGACCTGGAGGCCGGCGCCCCCGCGCTCAAGGCGCAGGGCTTCCCGCGCGCCTTCTGGCTCTACCTGGGCGCCGTCGCGCTGGTCGCCGCCGGCTACGCGGACTTTCCTCTGATGGCCTACCACTTCGAGAAGACCGCGTTGGTCGCGCCGGCCTGGATCCCCGTGTTCTACGCCGTGGCGATGGGCGTGGACGCGCTGGCGGCCCTGATCTTCGGGCGGCTGTTCGACCGGATCGGCCTCCTGTCCCTGGTGATCGTCTCACCCGCGCGGTCAGACCGTAGACCGCCACGGCCGGCGAACCCCGCCGGCCTCCTGGGCGTTGACGCCGGCCGGACGCCCCCTTATAATCCCCATACTCAATAATTGAGTATACAAGGGATGTCTAAGGAACCCGTCTCTACACCTCAGCAGAGGCGTCGCCGACGGCAGTGCCGTCAGCGATCGGGCGGGTATAGAGATAAGCTCTAAATGAGCCCGATGCGGCGTCTGCCCCTGACGGTGGAGCTGGCCCTGCTGGGTTTCCTGCGCGCCGGCCCGCTGCACGGCTACGAGATCCACCGCCGCCTGTCGGACCCGGCTGGGCTGGGGCTGGTGTGGAAACTCAAGCAGAGCCACCTGTATGCGCTCCTGACGCGGCTGGAAAAAGAGGGCTACCTGACTGCGACCGTCAAGCCCCAGGAGGCCCGCCCACCCCGCAAGCTGTTTCGGCTGACCCGGACCGGCCACGACGCGTTCCTGGACTGGGTCCAGGCGCCGGTGCCGCATGGCCGCGACCTGCGCCTGGACTTCCTGACCAAGTACTACTTCGCCCAGCGCGAAGGGCCCAAGGTCCTGGCCCGACTGCTCAAGCGGCAGCGCGCGGCCTGCCAGGACTGGCTGCGCGCCCAGCAGGCCCAGGTTGAGGCGGCGCGCGGCGTCCGGCCGTATGAGTGGCAGGTGGGCCAGTTCCGCATCGGCCAGATCGAGGCCATGCTGGCCTGGCTTGATCTATGTGAGCAGCCTCAGGCGGCCGCCGACCGAGGCGCATGACATCCGGGCCTCGGCGCCGGCTCTCTTTTCCCCATGTGGAGGAGACGGTGAACCGTCAGATCGCTTACCGATCGCTCGTGGCGCTGCTGATCGCCGCCGCCGGTTGCACGGCCACCGCCGCGCCGGAGCCGACGGCGCCGGCCCAACCGACAGTGGAGTTGACCGTCGCCGCCGCCGCCGACCTGCAATTCGCCTTTACCGAGCTTGGCGCGCTGTTTGAACAGCAGACCGGCCACACGGTGACGTTCGTCTTCGGCTCGACGGGCCAGCTCGCGCAGCAGATCGAAGAAGGCGGGCCATTCGACTTGTTCGCCGCCGCCAACGTCAGTTTTGTGGACGATCTGGCGAAGAAAAACCTGGTGCTCCCGGACTCGGTGGCCCGGTATGCGCGCGGCCGGATTGTGCTGGCGGTCAACCGCGCCGCCGGCGTGACGGCCACCACCCTCGCCGATCTGCTGTCAGCGGACATCACCCATATTGCCATCGCCAATCCCGAGCACGCGCCGTATGGGGTCGCCGCCCAGGAAGCGCTGCAAGCCGCCGGGGTGTGGGAACAGGTTCAGAGCAAGCTCGTCCTCGGCGAGAACGTGCGCCAGACCCTCCAGTTCGTGCAGACGGGCGATGCCCAGGCGGGGATTGTGGCCCTGTCGGTCGCCGGCGCGCCCGAAATTACTTGGACCCTGCTGGACGAGTCGCTGCACAACCCGCTGGACCAGGCGTTGGGCGTCGTCGCCCGCAGCCCGCACGCGGATGTGGCGCGCGCGTTCGCGGCCTTCATCAACAGCCAGAGCGGGCGGCCGGTCATGCAGAAGCACGGCTTTGTCCTGCCCGGCGAAGCCGTCGTCCAGCTCGTGACGCCCACCCCCGGCCCCTGAATGAGCATGTCCCCTCTGGCGCTGTCCCTGTGGGTGTCCACCTGGGCGGGCCTGATCGCGCTCACCCTGGGCGCCCTGGCGGCCTGGGCGCTGGTCAAAATCCCGTTCAAGGGCAAGTGGCTGGTGGAAGGCCTGGTGATGGCCCCGCTGGTGCTGCCGCCGACCCTGCTGGGTTATTACCTGCTGGTCCTGCTGGGCCAGCGCGGCCTCGGCCCCTTGACCGAACAGCTCTTCGGCTTTCGGTTTGTTTTCTCAATCTCGGGGGCGATTGTCGCCGCGACGGTGGCCGCGCTCCCCCTGGTCATCCAGACGCTCCAGGTCAGCATCGCGGAAATCAACCGCGAGATCGAAGAGGCCGCCCGTGTGGATGGCTGCACCGAATGGGGCCTGTTCTGGCGCATCATCCTGCCGATGATCTGGCGCGGCCTGCTGGCCGGCGGCGTGCTGGGCTTTCTGCGGGCGATGGGCGATTTTGGCGCCACGCTCATGGTCGCCGGCAACATCCCCGGCCGGACGCAGACGATGGCGATGGCGATCTACGACCGCGTGCAGGCGAATGACACGGCCGGCGCGAATCAGCTGGCCGTCATCCTGACGTCCATCGGCTTCGGGCTCCTCTTCCTGGTGATCCGCCTGCGGGAACGCGGGAGCGCCAACGCCTGACCCCGTGGAGCCGGGGTCTCAGCCGATTGGCCGCCCCGGGTTGGGACGGCTAAACAGGGCCATCCGTGGAAATCGCTATCGAACCAGCGCAAAGTCCAGCTGTTCCCAGGCCGAGGCGGGCGCGAGGATCAGGCGCACCTGTCCGGCCGCCTGCGCCGGCATCAATTGAAAGGCTTCCACATCGTCCGGCCCGAGCGTCTCCCAATCAAGCACGTCGACCTCGCCCGCGAGCAGTGCGCGGATGGCCCGGTCGTGCTCCAGGAACCTGACGACGAGGCGCGGCGTGGCCGGCGGCCCCTGGAAGTAGTGCGGGTTGGCCGTCAGCGTCAGGCTCTGCCCGTTGACCCAGGCCTGGACCACATACGGACCCACGCCCAGCGGCCGGCGCATCACCGCGTCGGACTGAAACCATTGAGCCGGCGGCGCCTCGGCCAGCCTTCGGCCGTCATCCAGGACCTGGTGAGCCGGCACGCGGCTGAAGGGCGGCAGAAAATAGGGCCGGTCTCGCCCGTTCAGGCGCGCGCCCGAGAAGCCGGGCTTCCACGTCACGCGATAGGCGGCGTCGCCGAGGAACTCCACCCCGGCGATCTCGTCGCACGCCGGGAAGGGGTCCGGCCGGGCGGAGCTGAACGGCCCGGCGCCCCGGACGGCGGGATCGCACATGGCGCGATAGGCCAGCTCGTAATCGGCCCGGGAGACCGGCGCGCCATCCGACCAGGTCAGGCCGTCCACGAATTCATACGTGACTACGAGTTGCCTTACGGACAACTCACCGCCGTCGTAGACCACTTTCCGCCCCTCGGCGTCGCGCATCCACACGCCCGGCTGGAGCGTCGCCGCCTCGCCGGCCCAGTCCACCACGCTGTCCCCGGCCTTCACCGTCACCCGCGCCTCCACCGCCCCGCCATTTTCAAGCGTGGGCAGCCGCTTGAGCAGCACCGGTTGATATTCGGACCGGCGCTGGATCACGTCCCGGCCCGTGACCAGGGTCCGGATCACGCCGGCGACATAGCCCGGCTCGAACCAGTGCAGGGCGGCGGGCTCCGCGTCCTCGCCGATGACGAGCGTGTCCTGGCCCGGGAGGCGCCACTGCGCGGCGTTCCAGGTGTGCAGGCCGTCGTCCGTGGGTTCGAAGTTCTCCAGCGCGGGATCGACGGCCAGCACGCTGACGCGATAGAACAGCGGCAGCCCCGGCGCCTCGCGCGCGTATTCGCTCTGCAGGGTTTGGTAGGCCGCGCGCCGCTCCGCCTCGCCCGGGCGGCCCGTCACCACCGCGAGCGCGGCCTCGGCGGCCGGGTTGCACCAGCCGGCGTAGTTCTGCCCCTGCCAGCCGTTCGCGGGCGACGGGATCTGGTCGCAGGCCAGGCGGGCGTAGGCCTTGAGCCCGCCGCTGTCGTCATCCGCTGTCCACGTAAACGCGGCGATCTCAAACTCGCGGCGGCGGAGGCCGGCGTCGTCGCCGAAGAACTGCGCGGCGGGAATGTGCTGACGGCGGAGGCGGAGGCCGCAGGCCTTCAATTGCTCTTCCCAGGCGGCGGCCCATGACCGGCGGAAGGCGGCGTCGGTGGTGGTGAGCGTCAGCGCCAACTCCGCGCCGTCGGCGTTCGTGCGATACACCGCGCCGCTCGCCAGGGCCCAGCCCGCTTCTGCGAGCAAAGCCCGGCCCTGCTCCGGAGAAAAGGCGTCGGCCGGGAGGCCCTCGGCCAGGGGGAGGATTGAAACGGCCTCAAAGGGCGCCGTGTCCGTGAGCCAGGGGTATACGGAGCGGAGGAGGCCGGCGCGGTCGGTGCAGTGGACGATCGCCTGCCGCACGCGCCCATCGCCCAGGATCGGGTGCGGAACGGGGGACGGGGTCGGGGCGATGGCGACGGTGGGCGAGGGTCGGTCGGGAGGCGGAGCCGAGGCCGGCGCGTCGGCGGCCGGCGCCGACTGGCAGGCCGTGAGAGAAACAAGGACTATCAGCCCGACGGTCAGGCGTTGCCGGCTGGGCATGGCGATCTCGCGTTGCGCTCGTTTCTCGGCTGAGAGCGCAAGCCTGACCTGATTCTACACCCAGGGGGGCGTGCGGGCGCTGGCGGGCGCTACCACAACGCTCCGGCCTCCAGGTCGTCGCAGGCGGTCAGCGCCCGCTGGAGCATGGGCAGCCAGGCGGAGACCCAGCGCTCGTTCACGCCGCCGCGGCAATACTCCACCGCCACATAGACCCCCATCGCGGCGCAGAGCCGGTAATCGTCCCACAGCCGCTCCCAGGCGTAGCCCGTGACGCCGCGCCGGATGAGATGAGCGTGATAGTGCCTGAGGATCGGCTGCTCCCAGCGCCGGCGCGCCGCCGCTTCCCAATCGAGCACGAGGGCGTAGGCCAGATCGTAGACGCCCAGCCAGACCGTCAGGCTCCAGTCGAACGGCTGCCGGTCAATGAGGTAGAGCGGTCGGTCGCCGGCGCGCGGCACGAGGATGTTGCCCGGGCCGGCGTCGCCGTGGATGAGCGTGAAGCCGGCGTCATGCCGGGTCCGGGCGACGAGGGCTTGCGGATGCCCGGCAAAGAGCGTCCGGAGCAGGTCGGGCCAGTGCGGCTTCAATTCGGCCGGGAAGCGCGGGAGGATATGCCCGACGCCGGGCTCCGCGATGTCCACGAAGCGCCGGATATGGGCGGCGCTATGCAAGGCGGCCCCGGCCTGGGCCAGCCGCGCCGCGCCCCACCAGCGGGCGTGCAGGGCGGCCAGGCCCTCGGCCAGCGCCAGGCCATAGTCGAGCGTCGGCGCTTTCTCCCCGGCCGGGACGTGCGTGTCCGAGAGGTCGTCCAGCAAGAGGTGATAACGGCGCTGCGCCTCGGAGAAGGCGGCGTCGTAACAGCGAATGAGCGGCGCGCCCTCGACATCAACGTAGTCGCGCGTGTAATACGTCACTTCGGAAGGGCCGAAAAACTCGTCGTCACCCAGATCGGCGTTGACGAGCTTCAGAAATAACCGCCCAGGCCGCGCGCCCTGCGCGTCGGGCGAGTAGCGCAGGCGGAGGCGCGCGTTCGCCGACCAGTTGCCGCGGTCGGCGGTCGCCTCAAACGCCGCCACGGCGCCATCTGTGAGCGCGTCACTCTGAACGAGGACGCGGGTCAGCCATTCGGTCGTGACCTGGTCCAGGTGGGTGATGACAGTCGGCGGCATCGGATTGCTCCTGTTCCGCGTAATCCCCTCAGAGATCACGCGCTGGAACCGCGCTGGCGCGAGAGCGCGCCGCGTGGTCGGCGGCCTTTCGGCCGGGAAGAGCGGCGCGGTGGGCCGGGCCGCACATCCCAATCAGCGGCCGGGCGCGGGCGACCGGCTGACGTTGACGATGCGCGCCATCAGCCGCAGCAATAGATCCGGCGACAGCCGGTTCAGCCACCAGAACAGCTTCCACCAACCGGGGACGACGATGACGGCCTGATTGCGGGCGACGGCGTCCAGCGCCTGGCGCGCGAACCGGGCGGATGTGATCGGGCGCATCGGTTCGACGCTTTTCAATGGCTGCTCGGGCGTGAGGTCGCTGTACACTTTGCCATAGCGCCCGCCGTGACCCCGGCCGATTCCCGAGGCGGCCCCGGTGATGATCGCCGCCGCTCCCCGGCACGTTCGCAGCTGATGCTGGGCCATCTTGGTCGAACCTCCGCCGGCGCTACGGCGCGAACTGCGCCGCGTGCCGCTCGATGACCTCCACCGCCCGCGCCACGCCGTCCTCGGCCCGGATCGTCTCGCCCAGCGCGGCGGCGCGGGCGCGCATGGCCGGGTCATTCACCGCGCGCTCAATCGCCGCCGCCAGCCGTTCGGCCGTCAGCCGCCGGATGCCTACGGCCCGCGGGCCGGCGCCGGCCCGTGCGACGATATCGGCCCACGCAATCTGGTCGCCGCCGAAGGGGGTGAGGACGCCCGGCACGCCGGCCCGCAGAGCAGCGGCGGTGGTGCCGGCGCCGCCGTGATGCACGACGGCGGCCACGCGCGGGAACAACCACTCGTGCGGCGCGTTCTCCACGACATGCACGTTATCGGACGAAGCGCTGCGCGCCAGGCCGCCCCAGCCCGTCAACAGCAGGCCGCGCTGGCCGGAGAGCTCCAGCGCGCGCCGGGCGAGGCGGGTATGGCGCTCCGGGTCCTCGGCGTTCATGCTGCCAAAGCCGATGTAGACCGGCGGCGGGCCGCCGTCGAGGAACCGCTGCAAATCGGCCGGCGCCCGCCAGCCCGGCGGCGGGTCCAGGAACCAGTAGCCCGTGACCTGCTGGAGGTCGTCCCAGTCCGCGGGCTTCGGCAGGAGGCTGGGGCTGTAGCCGTACAGGAACGGGAGCCGGAGTTTTCTGGCCCAGGCCAGGCTTTCGTGCGCCGAGCGCCAGGGCTTGAGGCCCAGCCTCCGGCGCCAGGCATTCGCCATCGCTCCGCCCACCTGCCACAGGAGATGAAGCATGACGTGGTGGGTCAGCCGGTTATAGAGCCCGCCCGGCGAGGCCCGGAACGGGAGCCAGAACATCGGCCAGGCGCGGGTCGGCGCGAACGGGAAGAGATAGGCGAACGCGCCCGGTATCCCGCGCGCCTCGGCCGCTTCCAGCATGCCCATGCCGGTGGCGGACTGGATGACGTACTCCGCCTCGCGGACGGCATCCCAGATCTGATTCTGCGCGTCCTGCATGCCGTCCTTCAGGAGATGGAGCATGGCCGTCAGCGTGCGCAGTCCGCCGCGGCCTTTCCCCAACTGCTGCATGACGGCCTGCGGGTTGAAGCGCACCGGCGCGGCGGTCACCCCGTAAGACTGGATCCAGTCCGTGAAGGTGGCCGGCGCGGCCAGGGCCACGCGGTGTCCGGCGCGCTGCAGGCCCAGCGCCAGGGCCAGATAAGGCTGAACGTCGCCGCGCGAGCCGAGGGTGGAGAGGAGGATCTTCATTCCAATTGACCACGTTTCAACAACTGCCATCCAATGGGAGCAGCGCCCAGGAGCAGAAACGCCATCGCTAACGGATAAAGCAGTTGAAGCCCAATCGAGAGCGCCTGGGCCGCGAGAAAACTGATCCCGCCCGCCGCCAGATCGGTTTTATCCTTGGTCCTGCGCCCGGCCCAGGCCGGCATCGCGGGCGCGGAGGATGGCCTGGGCGCGGTCAGCCACCTGCAGCTTGCTAAAGATGCTGGTGATGTGGTTGCTCACCGTTTTGCCGCTGATGACCAGCTTCTCGGCGATGGAGCGGTTATCCGCCCCCTGCGCCATCAATTGCAGCACTTCGCGCTCGCGGTCCGTCAGCTCGGGGAACGCCGCGCCGGGGGCGGCCGCGGCGGGGGCGGCGCTCAAGCCCTGAAAAAACGTCATCATCCGCGCCGCGATGGCCGGGCCAAACACGGCCTGTCCGGCCGCCACCGCCCGGATGGCGAGCAGAATCTCGTCATGATGCGCGCCCTTGAGCACATAGCCGCGCGCGCCGGCCTTCATGGCTGCAAACACCGAGGCGTCGTCCTCCAGCATGGTGACCATGATGACGCCCAGGCCCGGGTGGGCCGCCAGAACCCGGCGGGCGGCCTCGATGCCGTTCACGCCCGGCATGTGGATATCCATCAGCACGACATTGGGCTGCAGGGCGCTGATCTGGGCCAGCGCGGTTTCGCCCTCGGCCGCCTCGCCGATCACGTCGATATCCGGCATGGCGGTGAGCAGCGCCCGCAGGCCGGCCCGAAAGAGCGCGTGGTCGTCGGCAATGAAGACGCGGATCTTGTTCATGGGCGTTATTCCCCGGTATCCCTTTCACCCAGCGGCAGCGTGGCGCTCACCTGCGCGCCGCCGGCGGGGGCGGCCTGTACGTCGAGCGCGCCGCCCAGCTCCTCGGCGCGCTCACGCATCGAACGCAGGCCCACTCCGGCGCGCAGGTCGGCGGGCAGGCCGCGGCCATCATCGGTGATGACGAGGCGCAGGGCGTTGGCGCGGAGTTCAAACCGAATGGCGCACTGCCGGGCCTGAGCGTGGCGGATGACGTTCGTCAGCGCCTCCAGGGCGATGCGATACGCGGCCACTTCCACGGCGGCAGGCAGGGATGACAACGCGGCCGGCAGCTCGCCCACCTCCACCCGCAAACCGCTGGCGGCGGATTGCGTGACGTGGTCGCGGATGGCTTCGGCCAGCCCGCGATCATCCAGGGCGGGCGGGCGCAGGCCGTACACCAGGCGGCGCACATCGCCCACCGTGGCCTGGGTTTGGGCCATCACGTCGTCCAACAACGGCGCCGCCGCGGCCGGATCGTGCTGGAGCAGTTGTTTGGCGGCGGCCAACTTGAGCCCCTGGCTGGCCAACGCCGGGCCCAGCCCGTCATGCAAATCGCGGCGCAGGCGGCGGCGCTCCTCTTCCCGCGCCGTCACCAGACTCTGGCGCGCACGCTGTAACGCCTGGGTCAAGCTCACGGCATGGGCCGCCAGCCCGGCCTGCCGAGCGATGTTTTCCAGCAGATGCTGATCCAGCGGGCTGAATGGCTCACCCGGCGCGCGCGGCGCGATGAGCAAAGCGCCGAGCGTTTCAAATTGATGCTTGAGCGGGATCTCCAGCGGGGCCGCCGCGGGCGGCGTTCCGGCGCTGGAAAATTCGGCGGCGATGGCGCCGTCCAACTTAATGGCCACATACGGCAGCTTCAGCGCCTGCCCGACAGTTTCCGCCAGCGCCGGCAGGACGGCCTCCGGCGCCAGCGTGGCCTCCAGCCGCGCCCCCAAGCGATTGAGCACGCTCACCGGGTCATCGCGCTCGCCGTACATCAGCCGGTTGACGGCGCTCTGCAAACGGTCACGCAGGGGCTGCACCAGCACCGCAATCAAGCCCGTGGCGAGGAGGGAGGCCAGCCAGTTCAGGTTGGATTGCGCCATGGCGCCCAACGCGCCCACCACCAGCACATACACGCCGATGACGGCGAGGGTGAGGGCGCCGTACACCAGGGCGCGATTGATGACGACATCCACATCCCACAGGCGGTAGCGGAAGACGGCCAGGCCGATGGCGATGGCGAAGAGAAAGGAGGCGGCGTACCAGTGCGTGTCCTGCGCCAGCTCCCAGATCACGGCCTGCCGCGCGGTTGCAATCGGATACTCACCGGTGAGCGCGGGGTAAAGGTTGAAGACGACAAAATCCACTGCGTAGTTGAGGCACAGCATGGTTAAGCCAGCCACAAACCACTTCAGTTGCTGGCGTTGAACGGCGTCCGCCGCAAACCGATAGCGATGCCAAAAGGCGTAGATGACGGTGCCCACACCGATCAGCACAAAGACCTGGAAGAAGGGAAAGGGCCAGGTGCTGATGTCCACGGCTGAGGCGGGGAATAGGGCGGCGAGGCTGGCGGCCGGGAGTATCGCCACCGCGCACCAGCGCGTCCAGCGCGGCAGAAAGCGCCCATCCGGGAAAACATAGGCCGCCAGAACGATGCCGGAAAACATCACCACGCTCAAGATCGCGCCGGGCGCCTCCACCGCCAGCCATTTTCCCAACACCGGAAACAGCGGGTTGAAGCGCTCATGGTTCATCCACTCCCAGACGGGATTGAACCACGTGCCGGCGGCGGCCAGCACAGCCAGCCAGGCGGAGAACAACAGGACGCGCAGCTCGCTCGGGCGGCGCCAGACCATGACGGCCCCCACGACAAAGTACGGTGCGCCCGCCAGAACCTGCACCACCAAAAAGTAGCCGGCGTAGCCATCCACCGAAAAGCCCCACCCGCGGATGGCGTCCTGAAAGGCAATACACGTTGGCGCATATTCGGGATCGGCGAGGTTGACGCAGGCCAGGCTGGAGTGCCCGAGATAGTAGGTGTACCGGCTCAGCCCGAATACCAGCAAGGCGAGGCCGAAGAGGCCGGCCCACAGCGCCCGGGCGATCAGCAACGCTGGCCCACGAAGCCGTTGGCCGGTGGTTGAAGGGCTAGATGGGGCGGCCGCCGCCAGTTCAGGGTTCATGGTCAGGTCTCCGCGCTTCGGCCGGGCTATTATCGGGCAAACGCGTGCGGCTGAAACTGCGCCGCGCGGCGCAGTTTCAGGCCGAGGGCCAGGCTGATCAACCCAGCTAGGGGCAGGACCCATGCCATGCCCGGCGCCGCGGGGGCCGCCTCCGAGTCCGCGGCTTGCGGCTCCAGGATGGTTGAAACCGCCGGCGGGGTTGGGACGAGCTGGGGCGCTGGCCGGGCGCTGGCCGGGGCGTTTTGCACGGGCCCCGCGCTGGCGGCTGCGGGCGGCGCAGG
This sequence comes from Anaerolineales bacterium, assembly GCA_034434015.1. GTDB lineage: Bacteria > Chloroflexota > Anaerolineae > Anaerolineales > UBA6663 > SpSt-583. The sequence continues at coordinate 12,799 of DAOUAB010000031.1, read as the reverse complement.
CACACGGGCAGGCTCCGGCCCCGCCGGCTCTGGCGCGGCCGGGCTGGCCAACGCCCACCCAAAGGCGGCGGAGATGACGAACGACGCCAACAGGACCAAGACGAACGGGCGCAGGCTGAAAACGGCTTTGGCGGGTGCGTGGGCGACCATGGCGTTGCTCCAATGTAACGTATTCATGTGGTCACTGTACGCCACGGGCGCGCCCGCTGTCATGAGACTTGCCCCTATCCCGGGTCCGATTTCTACATCCTGGCGCATAGGAGATTCTCCTATGCGGCGTCACTGCCCAGCCCGGCAGCGATCACAACCAGGGCAAGCCGTTCGCTTGCCCGGCTGCGCGCGCTGCGGCCCACTCAGAGCGAACGGGCAAAGCGGCGCCGTTACCTCCGGTGTCCATGCCCCGCCGGCCGGCGGCCCAATCCAGACCCGAAGGGTCTCCGGCTTCATGGTCTCGGATCTGGTCCAGCGCGCCGGCGTCCAGGCCGTGGTCCCCCGGCGGCGCCGTCCGCCAGCCGGCTGACCAGGCAGAGCATTATGGCTCAGGATAGGGGCCGAGTCACGGCGGCGGTCTCAACACGCATCGCTTGTCTCCCGGTTTCAGGGTCGTTCAGTTGAGCGGCAGGCTGGGAAAGCTTAACGTGGGCGCGTCCGGGGATCGTTACGGCGAGCGTTACCGGCTGGAGCAAATGGCCCCGTGATGGATTCAGCGGTCAGGCGACCGGGCCCAGCCCGCCCGCGCGCGCGCATCTGGTCGAACAGGCTCAGCGGCCCGGCCGAGAGCGTCACGCGCTCGACGGCGGCGTTCAGGCGTCCGACGCCGGCCGGGTTGACCTCCAGGTTGGGCAGGTCGCCGGCGTGCGGGCCGGCCGGATTGTCCAGGCCGTGCTGGTGCCCGCCCGGGTTGAAGTGGCCGCCTGCGGCCGCAAAGTCGGGCGCGCAGGCCCCGACGGCGTGCAGGTGGATGCCGTGCTGGCCGGGCGTCAGGCCCTGGACGTGGACGCTGACGTGCACGCGGCCGGCGGCGTCCTCAGTGAAGTTGGCGAAGCCGAGCACGTTGCCGGATGGATCGCGTATCTCGGCGGTGGCGTGCCGGGCGCCGCCGGCATAGGCGCTGGTTGAGACGACGAGCAGGACGGCGAGGACGAGGGCGGGTACGAGGCGTCGCATGGCTCAGGCTCCTGGGTGGATGTTTTCCTGCCGCCACTGTATCGGCACCCGCCCCCGGTTGTCATGGGGGCCCGCCCCTATTTGGCCCGGGAGGTTGCCGGAGGTTTCCCCGGATCGCTTTCCGGGCCGCCCGGCGCCCACACCCGGACCCAGCTGAAGACGACGCGGCCCGGTCCGGCGCTCTGCGCCATCACCCCCAGACGTCCCGCGGCCGGCGCCTCGAACCCGGTCAGCCGCTCGTCGTTGATCCGCGCCGTGACGCCGCCCGCGGTCACGTCCACACGCACCCGGTTGCTCGCGGCGCCGTCCAGCAGATGCGGCCATTGCTGGAACGGGAAGGCCGCCGTCCGCGTCGCGCCCGCCTGCTGGAACGCTTCGGCGTAGCCGTTGCCGTTCACCAGCACGGCCGCATAGTGCGCGTCGTCCTGCCAGCCAAACACCAGGCCATACCGGGCGCCGGTCTCGCCCTCCGTCTGCGCGCCCGCCACCTCCAGCGTGAACGCGCCCGGCGGCGCGGCGGCCAGGGCAGCGACGACCTGCCCCGCCGCCGTGAACTCCGCGACCAGCGCGCCGGCGCGCGGTTCCAGCCGGGCGCCCTCGGACGCGCGCCACGTCCAGCGCGCCGTCTCCCCTTTGAAGTCGTCCTCCCACAGCAACGGCCCGGCGCGCGGCGGGTCCGCCAGCCCCAGGGCCAGGGCGGCGGCCAGGGCGGCGACGCCGGCCAGCAGGAGCGCGAAACCCCAGGCGGCCGCGCGCCAGAGCCAGGGCGGGGCGGGCGTGTCCGGTGACATAGGGCGATATGCTATCATCCGCGCGATGCTGCGCAAAGTATTGCTGGTCCTCTTCAGCCTGGGCCTGGCGGCCTGCGCGCCCCAGGCCGCGCCCGCCCCGGCGCCGGTCGCCGGCGTCACAGCCGCCTCGCCGACGCTCACGCTCACGGCCACGCCCTCGGCGACCGCCTCCGCCACGCGGACCGCCACGGCGACCGTCAGCGCGACGCCGACGTCATCGCCGACCGCCACCGCCTCCCCCACCGGGACGCCGGCCCCGCAGCCCACACCGGACGCCGCCGCCGCGGACCGCCAGGCGCGCCTGCCGATCCTGATGTACCACTACGTCGAGCCGTGGCCGGCGGACGCGAGCGACCTGCGGCGCGGCCTCACCGTGCGCCCGGAGGACTTCGCGGCGCAGATGCAGTTCCTGGCCGACCAGGGCTACACGGCCGTCAGCCTGTACGCCCTGGCCGACGCGCTGGCGCTGGGGACGCCGCTCCCGGAGCGCGCGGTCGTGCTCACCTTCGACGACGGCTATCGTTCCTTGATGGAACACGCGCTGCCCGTCCTGCAGGCGCACGGCTTTACGGGCACGGTCTTCGTCATCACCGAGCTCATGGACCGCGGCCTCCCGGCCTACCTCACCTGGGACCAGGCGCGCGCGCTGGCCGCGCTCGGCTGGCGCATCGAGCCGCACACCAAGACGCACGAGACGCTGGCCGGCCGGAGCCGCGATAAGCAGTTATACGAGATCCTGGGCGCGGTGGAGACGATCGAGGCCAACCTGGGCGCGCGGCCGCGCTTCCTGTGCTATCCGTCCGGCAAGTACGATGCGACCTCGATCCAGCTGGCGCGCGAGATCGGCCTGTGGGGCGCCGTCACCACCCAGCCGGGCCGCCTCCACACCTACACGGCGCGCTACACCTGGACGCGCCTGCGTGTGGACGGCCGCGGCACACTCCGGGATTTCGTCAACGCCGTCTCCGGCGGCCGCCCCTAGTCTGTCACCTGCCACCTGTCACCATGCCCACATCCCGCCTCCCCGGCTTCTACCAGAAAACCCTCGCCGAGCGCGCGCAACTGCTTCAGGCGGCGTCCGGCCTGGGGCCTGAAGACCTGGCCGCCCTCACCGGCCCCGGCGGCCTCACGCCGGAGCAGGCCGACCACATGATCGAGAACGTGGTCGGCGTGTACGCGCTGCCGCTCGGGATCGCGGCCAACTTCGTGGTCAACGGCCGCGAGGTGCTGGTGCCGATCGCCATCGAGGAGCCGTCGGTGGTGGCCAGCGCCTCCTTCATGGCCAGGCTGGCCCGGGCCGGCGGCGGCTTCACGGCCTCCAGCACCGCGCCGGAGATGATCGGCCAGATCCAGGTGCTGGGCCTTAAGGACCTGGCGCAGGCCGAGGCCGCGCTGGCCGCCCACAAGGCCCGGCTGCTGGCCCTGGCCGACCAGGTCAACCCATCCATCGTCCGGCGCGGCGGCGGCGCGCGCGATGTGGAAACGCGCCGGATCACCGACTCGCCGATCGGGCCGTTCCTGGTGGTCCACATCCTCTACGACGCGCGCGACGCGATGGGCGCCAACGCCGTCAACACGGTCTGCGAGGCGCTGGCGCCGGCCGTCGAGCAGATCACGGGCGGGCGCGTCCACCTGCGCATCCTCTCCAACCTCGCCGACCGGCGGATGGCGCGCGCGCGATGCGTGATCCCGGCGCGGGAATTGGATTTCGACGGATATGCGGGCGAAACCGTGCGCGACGGCATCCTGGAGGCCTACGCCTTCGCGGCCGCCGACCCGTATCGCGCCGCCACGCACAACAAGGGCGTCCTGAACGGCATTGACCCGGTGGTGATCGCCACCGGCAACGACTGGCGCGCGGTGGAGGCCGGCGCGCACGCCTACGCCGCGCGCTCCGGGCGCTACACGTCGTTGAGCGTCTGGGAGAAGGACGCCGCCGGGAACCTGGTCGGGACGCTGGAGATGCCGCTGGCCGTGGGGATCGTGGGCGGCGCCACCCGGGTCCACCCGGCGGCGCAGGCCGCGCTGAAACTGATGGGCGTGGCCTCGGCGCGCGAGCTGGCCGAGATCATCGTCAGCGTCGGGCTGGCGCAGAACCTGGGCGCCCTGCGCGCCCTGGCCACCGAGGGCATCCAGCGCGGGCACATGCGCCTGCATGCGCGCCAGATCGCGGTGGCGGCCGGCGCGGTGGGCGATCAGGTGGACGTGGTGGCGGCGCGGCTGGCCGCCGAGGGCCAGGTGCGCGTGGAGCGGGCGGCGCAGATCCTGAAGGAACTGGCGTCGTCCACGGAGGCGGAAGATGAGCGCTGAGACGCCGCCCCTCAAGGCGCGTTACGCGCACACCAACCTCATCGCGCGCGACTGGCGCGCGCTGGCCGGTTTCTATCAGCGCGTGTTCGGCTGCGCGCCGGTGCCGCCTGAGCGCGATTTCTCCGGCGAGCTGCTGGAGCGCGGCAGCGGCCTGCCCGGCGCGCACCTGCGCGGCGTCCACCTGCGCCTGCCCGGTTGCGGCGCGGACGGTCCGACCCTCGAGGTGTTTAACTACACCGCGCTGGCTGGCCGGCCGGAGACCGCCGTCAACCGGCCCGGCTTCGGACACATCGCCTTTCAGGTGGACGACGTGGCAGCGGCGCGCGACCGGGTGCTGGCCGAGGGCGGGCGCGCCGTCGGCGAGGTGGTGACGCTGCGCGTGGCCACGGGCGCGCGCGTCACCTGGTGCTACGTCACCGACCCCGAGGACAACGTCATCGAACTGCAGGCCTGGTCGCCGGATTAGAGCTTATCTCTAAACCCGCCCGATCGCCGACGGCAGTGCCGTCGGCGACACCTCTGCTGAGGTTTAGAGACAGGTTCTTAGCCCCACTTCCGCCGGAACTGCGCCGCCGCGCCGCGCAATACCGGCCCGCCGTGGCCGAAGCAGGCCGCCTCGAATTCCAAGCGCGCCAGCTTCTCCAGGCTGCGCTTCCCCAAATCCAGGTCTTCGTAGGCGATGCTCAACTGCAAGCCGGCGACATGGCTGGCGACGTCGCCCGCAAACAGCACGCCGCGTTTTTCCCACAGGTAAGCGACATGCCCGGCGCTATGGCCGGGGGTGAAGACCACGCGCAGGCCGCCGGCGTCCGGCAGCCCGTCGCCGTCGTCCACCGTTCGCTCGATCTCGGCCGCCTCAATGGTCGGCGTCGCGCCGGCGATGAAGAGCCGGTACAGGACCCGGTTGAGCATCCCCGGCGCGACGGTCATCTGGCCCCGCCCGGCCTGGCCGGCGCGCACCAGCGCCGCGTCCAGCGGGTGCAGGCTGGCCGGCGCGCCGCTCAGCCGTTTGACCTCGGCCAGCCCGCCGGCGTGGTCCGGGTGGCAGTGGGTCAGGAGGATGCGGCGCACGTCCGGCCAGCGCCGGCCCAGGGCCTCCAGCGCCGCGCCGATCCTGGGCGCGCTGCCCGCGTAGCCCGTGTCGATCAGGGTCAGGCCGTCGCCGCCGTCGAGCAGAAAGACGTTGACGGCGCCGAGCGGGAGCGCATACAGTCCGGGCAGGATCGGTTTCATCTCCGGCCTCCTGTGAGCGGCGGCCGTATTCGACCAGGACCGCCGGGGAGAGTCAACGTGCGGGCTGGTCCGCCGGGCGGGCCGGCCACAGCACTAGCGCCAGGATCGCGACGACGAGCACAGCCGTCACCGCCAGGCCGCCCTCCGGCCCGAACGCGCCGCCCGTGATCAGGTCCGGCCCGACCTCCTGCAGGTCCAGCAGGACCGGTCCCGCCCGGTCCAGGCCGCTCACGGCCAGGCCGACGCCGTTGCCCTGCAGCCAGTTCCAGGCGGCGTGTTCGGCGCACACGCCCCACAGCCCGCCTTCGCGCAGCGCGTAGAAAGCCGAGAACAGGCCGAACAGGCACAGGTTGAGCAGGGCCACGGGGGTGAGGTTGGGGTTGAGGCCGTGCAGGCCGGCGAAGACCAGCGCCGAGACCAGCACGCCGGCCCAGGGCCGCACGCGCGCGCCGACGACGTTCATCAGCCAGCCCCGGACGAGCACTTCTTCGCTGGCGCCCTGCACGGCCCAGCCGGCCAGCATCACCAGCACGCCGCCGAGCGCGCCCGGGTTGAAGGCGGCGCGCCCGCCGCCGCGCTCAAAGTCGATGTACCCGGCCGCCGCGCTCAACCCCACGCCGGCCCCCAACAGCGCCGCGCCGACGAGAAAGCCGCGCGCATACTTCCAGCCCGCGCCGGCGCGCTCGAGGCCCAGCGTGGTAAACGGCCGCTTCTCGAAAGCGCGCAGCCAGGCCCACAAGAGCAAGAAGACCGGCCCGGTGGCGCCGATCAGCAGCAGCGTCTCGCCCAGGCCGAGGAGGAACGGCTGGCCGGCCAGCGACGCCGAGCCGCCCGGGAAGATCGCCCGCAGCGCCAGGAAGGCCGGCGCGCCGCCGAGCAGCGCGCTGACGACGAGGAAGACGACCATCAACGGGACGGCCAGGAGGGGATGCGGCAGGCGCCGCCCGCTGCGGGCCAGCGTGAACAAACGGTTGGACGTGACCCAGGATGTGTCCGGCCGTCTCATCGCATCCGGCTCACAGGGTTCAGCGGCCCTTCAGCAGGGCGGCGGAAGCGCCGTTGACCCGCCAGCCGCTGGCCGGCTGGCCGCCGGCTCCTGGGCCGCGCTGACGGCCGCCCTCAAGCGGGTATCGATGAAGCGGATGTGCCGGCGCAGCCACTGAACCAGATCCTGCTCGACTTCTGCCAACACTCTCTCCGTGCCGCCCTCGCGCTGGACGCGCTCGCGCAGGCCGGTGAGCCTGGCGCGGAAACGCGCGTGGCCGGCCCGATTGACGGCCGCCGCCGGGCAGGCGTAGAAATCCATGCACGCTTCTTCACAGGCGAAGTGCAGGTCGGCGTACAGGCTCAGGTAATCCAGCATGGTCTCCAGCACGTCCGGGCCGTGGCCCGCCTTGATCGCCAGCATCAGGTTTTCGAGCCAGCGCAGGATCTCCTGGTGTTGCCGGTCAATCTCGACAATGCCGGACCCCATACTGCCGGCGTCCCAGGTGAAGTCGATCATGGTGAAGCCAGGCGGGAGCAGGCGGGACGGCCGCGCGCCCCCCGCTGGGGCGCTTGAATCCGCGGGCTGCCGACGCGATAAGACGATCCGGCCACAAACAGCAACGCCCCGGCGCTACCGGGGCGTTGTCTGAGGCAGGCGGGCTAGCTCTTGAGGAACTGCGTTCCGAGGAAATAGTCCAGCCAGATAAAGGCGATGCCGCCGACCGACAGAGTGAGCAGCAGCACGTTGCTGTATGCGAACTTCTCCGGCGTGGTCTGGAAGCCCAGGTAAATCACGGCGGCGGTGACCGCCGCACCGACGATGAGCGACAAGGCGATGACCAGTAAACGCTTGAAATCCATTGTTGGCGTTCTCCCGATGGCTCCTCTGACAGCGCCGAAATTGTAGTCGAGTCGGGCGAATGCGTCAAAGACTGTGCACCCGGGGGGGCATTCGCCGTATGGTGGTCAATCCCCAGGCCGCCGCGCCTTGGCCCAACCATTGCCACCGTCGCCCCGGCGAAGGCCGGGGCCCGGAAGCTCCCGCTCGTCTGCGCGCGTCTGCTCCTGGAGGCCGGCTTTCGCCGGCATGACGTGGGTGAGGGGTGTCTGACAGCCGGACGGGTCAGCCCAAAAGCCCGAAGGTGCCTGCACCCGGCGCCCGGCCCGCCTCGCTACGGCGACAGGCCCAGCCGGGCCAGCGCCTCGCGGGCCTGGGCGTCGCTGGGGTTTTGCGCCAGCGCGGCGCGGTAGTCCTCGACGGCCTTGTCCGCCTGGCCGATCGCCTCATAGGCCAGGCCGCGCCAGTAGAAGGCCTCCTCCAGCCCGGGTTTGGGGGTGCTCTGGATGGCGAACGTCGCCAGGTCGATCACGTCCTGGTAGCGGCCGGTGAAGAAATAGGCGCGGTAAGGGCCAAACTGGTACCACAGCATGCGGTACGGCAGGCCGATGGCCCGCGCCTGGTCGAAGGCCGCCGCCGCGCCCGCATAGTCCTGCAGATAGTGCAGCGTCGTGCCGACGTTGAACCAGGCAAAGGCGGCGTCCTCGCCGGTGAGCGTGGTCGCCTCCTGCCGCGCCCGGGTCAGCGCGGCCTGATAATTGCGCTGCAGGTCCACGTCCGGCCCCAGCAGGGCCTCCACCCGGGCGTCATGCTCCGGCGTGTCCGGGTAGATGACCAGGTAGACGAAGTTAAACGCGCGCCAGTTCTGTATGACGTCGTCGTACGTCAGCTTGAGGTTCGGCCCGCGAAACGTGTCCTGCAGAATGAAGAGCTTCTTCGAGTCATCGTAGCCGTTGAAGACCGAGTAGTGGCCGAACCAGTCGTTGCAGCGCTTCTCGCCCGGCTCGCACCAGAAGCCCTTCTCCACCAGCACGGGGTAGCCGCTCGCCAGGAAACGTTTGAGCGTCTCCACGTCGCCGTTAACGCGGATGTAGGCCTCGTAGCCGTTGCGCTTCAGATAATCGTAGATTTCGATCGGGGAGACGTTCTTATCGTCCTGGTTGGGCTTGAGGAAGGCGGCCGTGTCGTCCTGGTTGCCGCTCCAGCCCCAGTAGCTCAGGTTGATGGCGAGCGACGCCGGGCCGCAGTTGTTGAACTTCTGGTATTCGTGCCGGAAGCCGGTCAGCGTCACCTGCGCCGGGAGCGGCGTCGGCGAGGCGGCCGGGGTGGCGGTGACGTCCGGCGTCTCCGTCGCCGGCGGGGCGGACGAGCCGGCCCCGGCGGTGGCGGCCGGGGTGCGGCTGGCGTCGGCGTCCTCGCCCGTCCGCTCGTCCAGGACAGCGCCGGAGACGGGCAGGGCGGCGCCGGTCGGCGTGGGGAAGGTCTGGGCGACGGCGACCGTCGGCAGCATGTCCGGCTGCGGGTTGAGGGCGCTGTACAGCCGCGAACGGAACTCCTCGACCCGGAAATAGACGCGGTCGTCGGTGCGGTAGAGCCAGTACGCGCCCAGGGCCGCGCCCAGACCGGACACGGCCATGATCGCCAGCGCATAGGGCCAGAGCCGGCGCGGGCGGGTCGCACGGTAACGCATAGACGTGATTATACCCACCCGCCTGAGCGCCGGATGAGAAGGGACCGGCCTTATAATCGCCTTATGACCACGCCCTCCGACAAGGCCGCGTTGCGCGGCGAACCCTCCTATGTGTGGCGGGCCGGCCAGGAGCGCCGGCTGGCCATGATCCGCGCCGCCGCGCCGGGCCTGGCCACCGCGCGCGTGCTGGACGACGGCTGCGGGCTGGGGGTCTACGTGGCCCGGCTGCGGCAGCATGCGCCCGCCGTCTTCGGCCTGGAGTACGAGTTCGAGCGCGCGGCCGAGGCCGGCCGGCGGCTGGGCGGGCCGGACGCCGCCGGGCCAATCGTCTGCGCCGCCGGCGAGCGCCTGCCCTACGCCGACGGCACATTCGACGTGCTGCTCTCGAACGAGGTGATCGAGCATGTGCAGGACGACCGCGCGGCGCTGGCCGAGATGGCGCGCGTGCTGCGGCCCGGCGGCCGCGCCCTGATCTTCTGCCCAAACCGCTGGTACCCGGTGGAGACCCACGGGGTCTACTGGCGCGGGCGCTACCACTTTGGCAACATCCCCCTGGTCAACTATCTGCCGGACGCCTGGCGGAACCGGCTGGCGCCGCACGTGCGCGCCTACACCGGCCGCGGCCTGCGCCGCCTGCTGGCCGGTCTGCCACTGCGCGTCGTGGCCCACACCCGCATCTTCGGCGGCTACGACAACCTGATTGCGCGCTTCGGCCCGGCCGGGCGCCTCCTCCGAACCGCTTTGCAGGCCGCCGAGCGCACGCCCCTGAACGTTTTTGCGCTGTCGCACTGGCTGGTGGTCGAGAAAATCGCGGCGCCGCCCCCGCCTGGACGATCCCATGAGCCAGCGGACTAACCCGGTTTTACCCTCACAATCCGCACTCGCCTTGTCGTTTTTATTGGGATGGACGTACAATCGGGTTCTGGGGCAGCCTGAGGTTGCTCGAGCTTCGGGTGCAAGCGCGTCGGGACCTGACGGCCAGGGGGACGGCCGCGACCACCCACCAGCGGCGGAAGCGCGATGACAGCACCTGAGCACGAGCCCGTCCCTTCCAACCCGGGCGAGCCGTTTCCGACCCGGCCGGACGCCGTGGTTGACGGGCCGGCCGACGACCCGCACGAAGCCCGCTACCGCGCCTTCGTCCAGCAGACGCTGGATGCGGTCTGCATCTATGACGCCGAGAGCAAACGCCTGGTCGAGACGAACCCCGCCTTCCGCGATTTGCTCGGCTACACCGAGGCCGACGCCCGGCAGTTGACGGTCTACGACTTCCTCGCGCCCGACCAGGTCCGCGTGACCGCCTACTTTCAGGAGATCATGGCCTCCGCGCCGTCGAGCCGGAGCGAGCGCCAGTGGCGGCGCAAGGACGGCGCCCTCATTGACGTGCAGGTGACCGCCAGCGTCATCCAGCAGGACCGGCGCCCGCTGGTCTTCGTGATCGCGCGCGATATCACCGAGCGCAAGCGCGCGGAGGCGTCGCTCCGTCAGGCCGAACAGCGCTACCGCGACCTGTTCGAGGACGCGCCGGCGATGTATGTGATTACCCGCAACCACAACGGCGCGCCGCACATCACGGATTGCAACCATCTGTTCCTGAGCACGCTCGGATACGCGCGCGAGGACGTCATCGGCCAGCCGCTGGCGAAGTTCTACACGACGACATCGCAGTTGCGGACGCCCGTGTCCGGCCCGGCGCCGGAGGGCCGCCTGGACCCGGAGGAGCGGCACCTGATGACGCGCGACGGGCGGGTGGTCTATACCCTGCTGCGCGCCGTGCCCGAGATCGACCTGAAGGGCCAGGTCGTCGGGACGCGCGCCATGCTCGTCGACATCACCGAGACCCGGCGCGCGGCGGCCGAGGTGCGCGCCGGCGCGTTGCTCAACGACCTGGCGCGCCAGGCGGCCAGCGCCCTGGATTTCCGGTCCACGGCCCAGATGCTGGCCGACCAGCTCGGCGAGCTGACGCGGGCCGACAGCTGCTTCATCACCTTCTGGGATGAGGCCCGCCAGCGCCCCGTCCCGACCGCCGCGTACGGGCCGTTGCGCGAGATCTATCCCACCATCACCCCCGAGCCGGGTGAGAACACCGTGACCGAAGCCGTGCTGCGGGCCGGGCGCACCCTGGTCGTGCCGGACGTCTTCAACTCGCCGTGGCTCAGCCCGTCGGTGGCCGCCCGCTTCCCCATCCGGTCCATGCTGGCCATGCCGCTGACGGCCGGCGACCGCAAGCTGGGCGCCGCCCTGGTCGCGTACGACCAGCCGCACCACTTCCCGCCGGAGGAGATCGCCCTGGCCGAGCGCGCCGCCGGGCCACTGGCCCTGGCGCTCGCCAAGGCGCGGCTGTTCGAAGAGCTGCAGCAATCGCACACTCAACTGACCGAGGCCTACGACGCCACCCTGGAGGGCCTGGCCGTCGCCCTAGAACTGCGCGACAAGGAGACCGAGGGCCATACCCGCCGCGTGACCGAGGTGACCGTGAAGCTGGCGCGCCAGTGGGGCGTGCCGGAGGCCGACCTGGTCCACCTGCGCCGCGGCGCGCTGCTGCACGACATCGGCAAGATCGGCATCCCGGACGACATCCTGCGCAAGCCCGGCCCGCTGAGCGCGGACGAGATGGCCGTCATGCGCAAACACCCCACCTACGCCTACGAAATCATCTCGGCCATTCCGTTCCTGTACCCGGCCATCGACATCCCCTATTGCCACCACGAAAAATGGGACGGCACCGGCTACCCGCGCGGGCTGCAGGACGAGGCCATCCCGCTGGCCGCCCGCCTCTTCGCCGTCGTCGACGTCTGGGACGCGCTGCGCTCCGAGCGCCCGTACCGGGAGGGTTGGCCGTCGGAGAAGGTCGTCGACCATATCCGTCTGCTGTCCGGCTCCCACTTCGACCCCCGGGTGGTGGACGCGTTCCTGAAACTGCTCGACGCCGGCATTTGACACGGCGGGCGCCCTGGGCTAAGGTCACGGCGTATGCCGACCGCCGCCGACCTCATCCGCCGCCGCCAACTGCGCCGGCTGCGCGCCCAGCGCGGGACCCAGCGCACGCTGCGCGTCCTGGCCGGCCTGACGGCGTCGCTGGCCGCCGCCGCCGCCCTGGCGGTGGTCGCCGCCGCCGCCGTCCTGGCCGCGGCCTACGCCTTCTTCACCCGCGACCTGCCCTCGGCCGACGCGCTCCAGGCCGCCTTCAGCCCGGACAATCCCGAATTCTTCCAGACCACGCGCCTGTACGACCGCACCGGCCAGCACCTGCTGCTGGAGGTCATTGACCCGCGCGGCGGCGACCGGCAATACCTCTATTACAACGCCCTGCCGCCGGAGGTCATCAGCGCCACGGTGGCGTTGGAGGACAGCAGCTTCTTCACCAACCCCGGCTACGACCCGGTCGGCATCGCGCGCGCCCTGATCTCGAACCTGCAGGGCGGGTCGGTCCAGGGCGGCAGCTCCATCACCCAGCAGCTCGTCAAGAACACCCTCATCCCGCTCGAGCAGCGCGCCGTGCGGTCCTACGAGCGCAAGGCGCGCGAGCTCCTGCTGGCGGCCGAAATCACGCGCCGCTTCTCCAAAGAGCAGATCCTGGAGTGGTATCTCAACACCAATTTCTACGGCAACCTGGCCTACGGCATCGACGCGGCCGCCCTGGTGTACTTGGGTAAGCACGCCGCGGACCTGAACCTGGCGGAAGCCGCGCTGCTGGCCGCCATCCCGCAATCGCCGGGCCTCAACCCGGTGGACGCGCCCGAGGCCGCGAAACGCCGGCAGGAGACCGTGCTGGACGCCATG
>DAOUAB010000030.1:0-52814 GCA_034434015.1 Anaerolineales bacterium | reverse complement strand
GGCGAGCCGCCTTTCAAGGGCCTGACTTATTTCACCGAGAGCGATGCGGACAAGTTCTACGGCCGCGAGTTGCTGACGGCGCGGCTGGTGGGCAAGCTGCGCGCCAGCCGTTTCCTGCCCGTCATCATCGGCGGCTCGGGCAGCGGCAAGTCGTCGGTGGTGCGGGCCGGCGTGCTGCCGGCGCTCAAGCGCGGCGCGCCCCTGGCCGACGGGACGCTGCCGCCGGAGGGCAGTTCCACCTGGCCCGTGTTCGTCCTGGTGCCCAGCGCCCAGCCGCTGGAGGCGCTGGCGGCGGCGCTGACGCGCGACGCCGAGTCGGTGACGGCCACGGCCGCGCTGGTGGACGACCTGAAGGCCGACGAGCGCGCCCTGCATTACGCCGTCCGCAAGCTGCTCGGCCGGACCGGCGGCGACCGGCTGCTGATCGTGGTGGACCAGTTCGAGGAGATCTTCACCCTCTGCAAAGACCCGGTCGAGCGCAAGGCGTTTGTGGACAACCTGCTCTACGCCTCGGCCCCGGACACCGACGGGCCGACGATGGTCATCGTGGTCTTCCGCGCCGACTTCTACGCGCACTGCGCCCAGTTCCAGAACCTGCGCGAGGCCGTCTCCACCAACCAGGAGTTCGTCGGGCCGATGACGCCCGCCGAGCTGCGGCGCACCATCGAGGAGCCGGCGCGCGTCGGCGGCTGGGACCTGGAGCCGGGGCTGGTGGACACCATCCTGCGCGAGGTGGGCGAGGAGCCGGGGGCGCTGCCGCTCATGCAGCACGCCCTGCTGGAGACCTGGAAGCGCCGCCGCGGCCGGATGATGACGCTGCGCGGGTACGCCGAGGCCGGCGGCATCCGCGGCGCCATCGCCAAGACGGCCGAGGCCGTCTACAAGGCCATGCCGCCCGAACAGCAGGCCATCGCCCGGCGCATCTTCCTGCGCCTGGTGGAGCTGGGCGAGGGGACGCAGGACACGCGCCGCCGCGCGCGGCTGGACGAGCTATACGGGCGCGACGAACAGCGGCCGTGGGCCGAGGCGGTGCTCAAGCGCCTGGTTGATAACCGGCTGGTGGTGACGACCCAGAACACGGCCGAGGTGGCGCACGAGGCCCTGATCCGCGAGTGGCCCACCCTGCGCGGCTGGCTGAACGAGAGCCGCGAGAGCCTGCGCGTGCAGCGCGAGCTGCTGGAGGCCGCCGAAGACTGGGAGCGCGACGGCCGCGACGAGGGCGCGCTCTATCGCGGCGTGCGCCTGATCCAGGCCATCGAATGGTCCGAGGAGAATCCCAACGAGCTGAGCGGCCTGGAGCGCGAATTCCTGGCGGCCTCGCGCGACATCGCCGAGCGCGAGGCGCGCGAGAAAGAGGAACGCCAGCAACGCGAGCTGGAGGCCGCCCGGCGCCTGGCCGAGGAGCAAAAACTGGTCGCCGCCAAGGCCCAGGAAGCGGCCGAGGCCGCCCGGCAGGCCCGCGAGGCCGCCGAGAAACTGGCCGCGAGCGAGAAGGACCGCGCCGAGGAGCGCGAGCGTGCCTGGCGCACCCTGCGCCGCCGCGCCGTCTACCTGGCGGCCGCGCTCGGGGTGGCCGTGCTCCTGGCGGTGGTCGCCTTCGGCGCCACCGTCTTCGCCAATCAGCAGCAGCAGATCGCCGTGCGCGAGGCGGAGAACGCGCGCCAGGCGGAAGCCACCGCCGTGGCCGAACGGGACCGCGCCGACCAGGCGAAACAGGAGGCCGTCATCGAGCGTGACCGGGCGGTGGCGGCCGAGCAGGAGGCCGAGGCAGAGCGCGACCGGGCGGTGGCGGCTGAGCAAGAAGCGGAGCGGCAGGCCGGCATCGCCGAGAACCGCGCCCTGATCGCGGCGTCGTTCAACAGCCTGGACGCGGACCCGCAGGCCAGCCTGATCCTGGCCCGCGAGGCCCTGGCCGGCGCGGCGGATGCGGAAGGTCAGGCCGAGGCGAAGGACGCCCTGTACCAGGCCTACGAAGCCTCGCGGTTGACGGAGATCGTCAGTCTGGCGGATGTCGCCTACCGGCTGGCTTACAGCCCGGCCAGCGATGTCCTGGCGGTCGGCCGGGTGGATGGCGTGCTCGAACTGTATCCGGGCTTCGATCTGAGCCAGGAACCGGGCGTGATCCAGGGCGCGTCGCCGATCTGGTCCGTCGAGTTCAGGCCGGACGGCGGCGCCCTCCTGGCCGGCTACGACGATGGGATGGCCGTCGTCTGGAACCTGGCCGACGGCCAGGCGTTGCTCACCATCAATCACCAGGCGGCTGTGGTGGATGTGGCCTGGGAGCCGGAGGGCCGCTGGTTCGCGACCGCGGGCCTGGACGGCCTGGTCGATCTCTGGGACCCTGCCACCGGCGCCCTGATCGAAGAGCTGGGCAGCGACGAAGAATACTATGACACGCTGGCCGTCAGCCCGGACGGCTCACTGCTGGCCGCCGCCGACGCCTATTACGGCCTCGTCGCGATCTGGCGAATGCGTGCGGGCAGTTTCGTCTCCGTCCGGCCGGTGTACCTGTTCAGCCCGCATGAGCAGCTGACGGCCATGAGCTTCGCGCCGGACGGCCGCCTGGTCACCGGCGGAGTGGACGGCCTGGCCCGCAGCTGGGACATCGCCGGCTTCCTGGCGGCCCGCGACGCCGGCCAGGTCACCGAGGCCGGCCGGCCGGCCTACCGCGACTTCGCCGGCCACAGCGCCGGCATCAGCCAGATCGCGTTCAGCGCCGGCGGGCGCTGGATGGCGACGGCCAGCTACGACTGGCAGGTGCGGGTGTGGGACATGGCTTCCGGCCGGAGCGCGTACACGCTCACCGGGCACCAGGGCGCCGTCTACGGCGTGGCGTTCAGCGGCGACCCGATTGCGCCGCTGCTGGCCACGTCCGGGCGCGATGGCACGCTCCGGCTCTGGTACGGCGACCTGGCCGGCGGCGTCGCCGGTTACGATTTGCAGTCGCCGGTGGCCGGCGTGAGCTTCAGTTCGACCGGCCAGGCGGCGTACGGGCTGAAGGACGGCCGCGTGGTCCTGGATTCCAGCGAGGCGGAAGACATTGTCCTGCCGGCGCACACGCGCGGCGTCACCGGTCTGGCCTTCGATGAGCGGGGGGACCGCCTCGTGTCGGCCGGCGCCGACGCTCAGGCGGTCCTGATAGACGCGGCCACCGGCGCGGTGCTGCTGACGGTGACGCACGGCGACGATTTTCCGGTCGAGATCGAGGCCGTAGACCTCAGCGCAGATGGGCGCTGGATCGCTACCGGCGGGCGCGACGGCGTGGTCCGCGTCTGGGACGCCGGCAACGGCGCGGCGGCGGCCCGTCTGGAGACCGCCGAGCGGCGCGTCAACGCCGTGGCCTTCAACCCGGACGGCCAGCGCCTGGCGGCAGGGACCGTTTCCGGGAGCGTGTTCGTCTGGGAGTGGGCGACCGGCCAGACCCTCTACAAACTCGAGGAGCATTTCAGCTCCGTCAACGATGTCGCGTTCTCCCTCGACGGCGCCCGGCTGGCTACGGCCGACGACGACGGCCTGATTCTGCTCTGGGACCTGGAGACTGGCGAACTGGCGTTCGAAATCCAGGCGCATTCCGGCCAGGTCTACGGCCTGGAGTTTACGGGCGCGGCGCTCGTCTCGGTCGGCAGTGATCGGGCGGTGAAGTTCTGGGAGGTAAGCACGGGCGAGGAGACGCTGACCATCGGGGGGGCGCCGGCTGCAGGCTCCGCCCTCTCCCTCTCACCGGACGGCCGGACGCTGGCGGTGGCGGGCGGCGACGGCGTGGTGCGCTTCTACCCGCTGGACAGCGGCGACCTGGCTGAGGCGGTCGACGGCGCCATCCATCGCCCACTGACCGAGGCCGAATGTGAGCGTTTTCGGCTCGCCGGCGCAATCTGCGCCGAACCGTAAGCGCGGCTTCCAGCCGCGACCGCCGCCGCGACTTTGTCAACCGCCTGTCAACGCGCCATCAAGGGTGTCAACGGCTTCCGTCCTAATCTGAGAGCAGGTTTGATCACGGCTCTCGGAGGAGGACACCATGAACACCCGTTACTGGCTCATCGTTGCGACTTTGATCTCGACCCTTCTGGCCGCCTGTGCGCCGGCTGCCACCCCCGCGCCGACGGCGGGCCCCATCGGCCAGGCCCCGCTTCCCACCCGGCCGGCCAGCGATTCGTCCGGCGTCGTGGCGGAGGCGCCGCGCACGTCCGCCACCGCCGCGCCCTGGCCCACCCAGGCGCCGGCCGCGGACGCCGGCGGGCTCGCGCCCGGCTATCCCGCCCCCGCGCCGACCCAGCCGGCCGACATGCGTTTCCAGGACTATGGCGTCAACCCGTTCGTGGACACGTTTGAGGACCACCTGTCCACGTTCGCCCTGGACGTGGACACGGCCGCCTACAGCCTGGCGCGCAAGTATGTGCAGGACGGCACGCTGCCGCCCGCCGACGCCATCCGCGTCGAAGAATTCGTGAACTACTTCAAACAGGACTACCCGCTGCCGCCCGACGTCGCCTTCGGCCTGTACGCCGACGGCGCGCCGTCGCCCTTCCACAACGACGGCACCGTCATCCTGCGCTTCGGCGTGCAGGGCTACGACGTGGCCGAGTGGCAGCGCCAGCCCGCCAACCTGACCTTCGTCATCGACGTCTCCGGCTCGATGTCGCAGGGGAACCGCCTGGAACTGGTGAAGCAATCGCTGCAGATGCTGGTGGACCGCCTGCGCCCGACCGACACCGTGGCCGTGGTCGCCTACAGCGAGAGCGCCTGGGTCGTGCTGGAGCCGGTGAGCGGCGCGGACCGGGACGCCATCCTCAACGCCGTCTACAGCCTGTACCCGCAGGCCTCCACCAACGCCGAGGCCGGCCTGCAGTTGGGCTATCAGCTCGCCGAGCGCATGCACCGGCGCGAGGCCGTCAACCGCGTCATCCTGCTCTCGGACGGCGTGGCCAATGTCGGCGCCACCGGCCCGGACGCCATCCTCGAGTCCATCGGCTGGTACGCCAAAGAGTACGGCATCACCCTGACGAGCGTGGGCGTGGGGATGGGCAACTATAACGACGTGCTGCTCGAGCAGCTGGCGGACAAAGGCGACGGCCACTACGCTTACATTGACGACCTGGACGAGGCCCGCAAGCTCTTCGTGGACGACATCGTCTCCACCCTGCAGGTGATCGCCCTGGACGCCAAGGTGCAGGTGGACTTCAACACCGACGTGGTGGCGCGCTACCGCCTGATCGGCTACGAGAACCGGGCCGTGGCGGACCAGAACTTCCGCAACGACGCCGTGGACGCCGGCGAGATCGGCGCCGGGCACACCGTCACCGCCCTGTACGCCGTGCAACTGCGGCCGGGCGCGCAGGGCCGTGTCGCCACCATGCAGATGCGCTGGAAGGACCCGCAGACCTACGCCGTGACCGAGATCAACGGCAACATCAACACCTGGGACCTGGCGCCCAGCTTCGAGAGCGCGTCGCCGCGCTACCAGTTGGCCGTGACCGTGGCCCAGTACGCCGAGATCCTGCGCCGCAGCCCGTACACCCAGGGTTCCAGCCTGGCGCAGGTCAGCGGCTACGCCGGCCGGCTGGCCGAGATGCTCAACACCGACCCGGACGTGCAGGAGCTCGCGCAGCTGGTCTACCGGGCCTGGCAGTTGGGGTGGTAACTATCCCTCCACAAACAAACGGCCCTGGTAAGCGGTCATCCGCTGCCAGGGCCGTTTTCATTGAGCTCGGGCGGAAGGCTCAGGCCGGCACCAGGCCGCGCTGGCCCATCAGCTCGCGCACGGCCACGGCCATGCGCCGGATGCCCTCGCGGATCATGTCCGGCTGAGCGTTGGAGAAGTTGAGGCGCATGTAGCGCCGGGCCTCGGCCGGGTCCACCGCGCCGGGGGCGAAGAACGAATCGCCGGGCACGAAGGCCACCTTTTGCTCCAGGGCCGCTTTCAGCAGCGTGTGGCTGTCCATGCCGTGCGGCAGGCGCACCCACAGGAACAGGCCGCCGTCCGGGTGGGTCCAGGTGACCTCCGGCGGGAAGTTGCGCTCCAGCGCGTCCAGCATGATGTCGCGGCGCTCGTGATACACCTGGCGGATGTGCCGGATGTGGCGGTCCAGGAAGCCGCCGCGGGCGACCTCGTAAGCCACGATCTGGTTGAAGGAACTGGTGTGCAGGTCGGTGCCCTGCTTGAGCTGCACCAGCTTGGCGATGACGTCGGTCGGGGCGACGACCCAGCCCAGACGCAGGCCGGGCGCCAGCGTCTTGGAGAACGTGCTCAGGTAGATGATGTTGCCCAGGTGGTAGCCGTTGTCGTTTTTAATGCCGTGCGTCTCACGGTCCAGCAACAGCAGGGGCGGCAGATGTTTGCCCTCATAGCGCAACTGGCCGTACGGGTCGTCCTCGACGATGGGGATGCCGTATTTGTCCGCCAGCGCCACCAGTTTCCGGCGGCGCTCCAGCGAGAGCGTCACGCCGGCCGGGTTCTGGAAGTTCGGCAGGATGTACATGAACTTGGGCCCGGAGCGCAGCGCGTCCTCCAGTTGGTCGGTCTGCAGGCCGTCCTCGTCGGTGGGGACGCTGACATACTCCGCCCCGTACATGTTGAACGCCTGCAACGCGCCCAGATAGGTGGGCGCCTCCACCAGCAGCGTGTCGCCGGGGTTGATCAGCATCTTGCCGATCAGGTCCAGCGCCTGCTGTGAGCCGGACGTGATCAGCACATTTTCGGGTTTGGCCTTGATGCCGTAACGATTGGTGTGGCGCGCGATCAGCTCGCGCAGCGGCGGGTACCCTTCGGTCGGGCCGTACTGGAGCGACGCCGGTCCTTTCTCCTCCAGCACCCGCTGGCAGGCCGCCTGGAACTCCTTGACCGGAAACACCTCGGGCGCCGGCAGGCCGCCGCCAAAGGAGATGATGTCCGGCTGCTGGGTCAGCTTGAGCAGCTCGCGGATGGCGGAGCTGCCGGCGGCCTTGGCGCGTTGGGCGAAACGGTTTGACCAGGGGGTGGTCATTGGAACTCCTTTCAATCTGTAATTCGGACTGATTTCAGCCTAACCCGAACGGGTGGGGGATAAGAAGTGTCATTCGTCCCAATATAGTCGACGTAATGGCCCATGAAAGGCCGATACTGGTTGAATCGGATAGAATGGGGCGCCAGCCTCGATTACGGAGACCTGCCTGATGCCCAAACATGTGCGCATCTTTGGAGTCCCGATGGATCTCGGTCAGCGTCGGCGCGGCGTGGACATGGGCCCCAGCGCCATCCGCTATGCCGGCCTGCACAGCCAGTTGCGCGCCCTCGGGTATTCGCTCACGGACAGCGGCAACCTGAGCGTGCCGCTGCCCGAGAACGAGCCGCCCGACGACAGCCGGGCGCGCCATCTGCACAGCATCGCGGGCGTGTGCTGGGACATTTACCAGCAGGCGCTGGTCTGCAACGAGAGCGGCGAGACCCCGATCTTTCTGGGCGGCGACCATTCGCTCAGCATCGGCACGGTGGCGGCCATCACGGCCTCCGAGCCGGACGTCGGCGTGCTGTGGGTCGACGCGCATGGCGACTTCAATACGCCCGAGATCACGCCATCCGGCAACGTCCACGGCATGGCGCTGGCGACGTTGATGGGGTGGGGGGCGCCGGAGCTCACCGGCATCGGGCGGCCGGGCGCCAAGCTCAAACCGGCCCAGGCCGTCATCTTCGGCGCGCGCGATGTGGACCCGCTGGAGCGCGTCGCCCTGCGCGACGCCGGCGTGCTGGTGCTGACCATGCGCGACATCGACACCATGGGCTTGGCCGCCGCCGCCCACCAGGCCCTCGAGCACCTGGCGCACCTCAAACGCCTCCACGTCAGCCTGGACATGGACGCCCTGGACCCGGCCGAAGCGCCCGGAGTCGGCACCCCGGTGCCCGGCGGCCTGTCCTACCGCGAGGCGCATCTGCTGATGGAAATCCTGCACGACGCCCGGCGGGTGGCCTCCCTGGACATCGTCGAGATCAACCCGATCCTGGACGAGCGCAACCGCACCGCCCGGCTGGCGGTGGAGCTGGTGGCGTCGTTGTTTGGGAAAAGTATTCTGTAGGGAATAGAACGGGCCTGAGCGTTTCGGGATTCCTCCTTACGCGTGCCCAGGCCCGCAAAGGTTTACTGTGCCATTGCCGGTGCGTCGCGTTTGTCGCCGCGAGAAGCTGCTCCTGCCAGTGAGCCGCCCTTGTTGTCGGGGGGCCGTGTGGGGTTAGCGGGGCACTCAATATTGGCTGGCACAGTAAACTTGGGGCGTCGATGGCAGCTGGCAGTCATAGCGACCTGTTCCCCCGTCCTCACAGGGCGCGTTAGACCCGATAGCTTTGCGGCCTCCGTTTTCACGGAGTGTGCTTTTCGCTCGACGCCGGGTTGTCAAGGTGCGGTCAGCTAATTAATTCTTAGCATACCTGAAAGGGCGCGTCATGGACAAATGTCATGCCTGAACCATGACATTTGTCACGCCCCATAACAAACCCCCTAATCCGCGCCGGGCGCGTTTTCGGCGGGCGCCAGGCGTTGCCGCAGCCGGCCCGGCAGGATGCCGAGCAGCGTCCTCTGCTCCTCGTCGTCGAAGGCGCGCAGACCGACCAGGGCCGCCACGTACACGGCCAGCCCGGCCGCCAGCGCGACGAAGGGGTGGAGGGCCCACAGCCCGTATATCACGGCCGTCATGGCGCCTGCGCCGGCCCACAGGCGCCAGAGCAGGCCCGGCCACGGCATACCGCCCAGGCTGCGGCGCAGGAAGTAATAGAAGGCCAGCCCCTCGACGATCTCCGAGAGGATGGTGATCGCCGCCGCCGCCGCGAAGCCGTAGCTTGGGATGAAGACCAGGTTGACGGCGACGTTGAAGAGCAGGGCGATGGCGAACGCGCGCGTCAGCGCCCGTTGCTGGCCGAGCGAGATCAGGACGTAGTTGGTGACGCTGTTGATCCACCCGAACGGCATGGACCAGGCCAGCAGGATGAGGGCCGTGGCGCCGTTCGGCAGGAACTCCGCGCCGCCGAGCAGCCCGATGAGGACCGGCGCCAGGACGGTGTTAAGCACGGCCAGCGGCAGGGCGATGGCCACCAGCACTTTCACCGCGAAGAGGTACGTGAAGCGCAGATCCTCGCGCCGGTCCTGCCGGTGCGCCTGGCGCGCCATCACCGGGAAGAGCGCGAAGGTGAACATGGACGGGATGACGTTGTAGGCGTCGACGAACTTGTAGCCCGTGCTGTACCAGCCGACCTCCGTCGGGCCGCGCAGCGGCTGGAGGAGCGTCACATCGACCTTGTAGAACAGCGTCGCCAGCAGGTTGTTGAGCATCAGCGGGAAGCTTTCGCGCAGCGCCCCGCGCTGCAGGCCCCAGTCCAGCCCGGCCGCGGCGGACGGCCGGTCGGCCGCGCCGCCGGTCAGGCGCCAGGCCAGCCCGGCCAGGATGCCCACGGTGACGGCGTTCACCACCAGGCTGGTCGCGGCCAGGCCCACGATGTCCAGCCCGAGCACCAGGACGACGGTGCCCAGGCTGACCTTGAGGAGGGTGGTAATGGTCGTGACGGCCGCCGGGTACTCGGCCTTTTCGTAGGCCTGAAAGAGCGCGCTCAGGCCGGTGGAGACCGTGGCCGGCGCCTGCGCCAGCACCAGCAGGCCGATAGCCCACAGCACGTCGGCCGTCAGCGGCTCGATCCCGCTCGCGAAGGGCAGCGACGGCAGGACATACAGCAGGCCCAGCACGAGCGCCAGACCGGGGATGATGGCCGCCCCCAGCCACAGGCGCAGGACCGTGGTGTTGAGCAGGTAGCGCCCGCTGTGCGCCCGGTCCCGCGCCACCTCCCGGATCAGGTAGGCGTTCAGGCCGTAGTTGGAGATGATCTCGAACCAGCTGAAGATAACGACGGCATAGTAATACTTGCCGACGCCCTCCGGCCCGAGCACGCGGATGTAGAAGGCCGCAAAGACCAGGTCCACGGCGCGGTTCATCAGATTCAGGGCCAGCGGCGCCAGCGAGTTTTTGGCGATCCGGCGCGCGGCCGAGTCGATCTTGCTCTCCTGATAGAAATAGCGCCACAGCCAGACGCCCACCAGAAAGACCAGCGTCATCCCGGCCAGGAACGATACGATCCCGCCCAGGCGCACGCCGGCCGGCGTGTAGCGGAAGCGCACCGTCCACGCGCCCGGCGGCAACGTCACGCCGCGAAAGTTGCCGTTCACGCGGGTGATGTCCAGTTCCTGCTCGGCGTCGTCCGCCGCGCCGATGGGGCGCCGGAACGCCTTCCAGCCGGGGAAGTACGCGTCGTTCAGGATCAACCAGCTCGGCTCGTCCATCGCCGCGTCCACCCAGACCTCGTTGCCGGCGTAGGCCGTCACCGCCGCCGGCGCGGCTCGGGCGGGCCGTGCGGCGGCGTCGCCGGCGGCGTCAGCCGCCGGCACGATCACATATTGCCGCGCGTCAAACGTGCGCGCCGCCTGGGCGAAGTCGTCCGTCGCCAGGGTCGCCGTCTGCGGCAGCGTGTAGGCGCGCGGCATGGCGGTCTCGTTGCGGTAGACCTTCACCTCGCCGTCGTAGACCAGCGTGAACTTGTCGTTCGGGATCGGCTCCAGGCTGATGACGTACTTGATGTTGAGCAGGTCGAACAGCGGCGAGTTGAGGGCCGTGATGTTGTCGATGGGCGCGATGCGGTTGAACAGCAGCTCGTACTGCTCTTCGATCAGGCCCATATAGTCCGCGTACTGGCGCGAGAAGAGCGAATCGTAGCCGCGCACGTCCTGGAAATTGAAGTACCAGCCCATGTTGGCGTTGTACGGCTTCTCGCCCTTGTTGCGCGGCGCGTAGGTGGTGAAGCGCCACAGGCCGGTGTCCTGCTTGAGGAACTCGGCTGACGGCGGCACGTAGTCCAGAATCTTGGGGTCGGCCGCCGGGTTGAAGCCCCAGCCCGCCGCCAGCAGGTCGGCGGCCAGCACACCGATGGCCAGATACGGCCAGGCCGGGCGCCCGCGCCAGGTCCATGAACTACGGCTGAGGCGCAGGACCAGGCCGGAGGCGATGAGCATGGCCGCGAACAGCGCCACCCAGGCCGCCGTGTATGAGAAGAACATGCGCCCGTCGCGGAAGGCGCGGTCCGCCAGGGCCAGCTCCTGCACCGCGCGGTCCATCCACCCGGCCAGCGGCGCGTACTGCCAGCGCGCCAGCGCCAGGCCCAGCAGCGTCGCCAGCCCGCCCCACACCGCCAGGGCGGCGAGGGCGGTGGCCAGGGAAGGCGGGGCTCCCAGGCCGAGGAGCCGAAGGACGGGGGACGGAGGACGGGGCCGCTCCGTTAGCGGATCGCTGCAGGCCGATGACTGCAGCCACTCCACGCCGTACGCCGCCAGCACGGCCACGGCCAGGCCCAGCGGCCACACCCAGCGGAACGCGGAGTGCAGCTGGTTGATGCCGGGCAGCCAGAAAATCAGGGCGTACAGCCGCGTGGGGAAAGCGAAGGCCAGCGCGAAAAAAGCGAGCAGCAGGAAGAACGGGACGGTGGAGTGGAAGGTGGCCGGCGGTAGACTGGCCGGTTGAGAGGTTACGGCCGAACGTGCCCCCTGCCGCCGGGAACCTGCCAGCCGGCTCAGCGCCGTCCGGGCCCACACGACCAGCGTGATGAAGGTCAGCAGCAGCGGCAGCAGGCCCAGGTAGGTGCCGCCTTCGACGTAGTTCTTGATGCCCCAGTCAATGGTTGTAATCGCCTCGCCTCGCGCGTTGACCGTGGCCGGCGTCCACTGCCAGGTGAACAGGTCGAAGTAGGCGTGGTGGCTGGGGTTGCCGTAGAAGTTGGGCACCAGGTAGACCAGGACGTGCCGCCACGGGAACGCCCAGCCGATGATCTCGTCGAACGTCGCCCGGCCGGTGCGGAAGCTGGTGCTGGCCAGTTCGTAGAGCGGGATAAACTGGATGGCGGCCAGCGCCAGCCCGAAGGCCGCCAGGCCCAACATCGCCGCCGCCCGCCCCGCAAAGTAGAGACGCCCCGCCGGAGCGTCTCCACCCGCCCGGAAGTTTCTACTGCGCGATTGCCGCCACAATCCTCCCAGCCGCCAGGCCGCGAACGCGCCGGAGACCATCAGTGTGTAGTAAGTGATCTCCACGTGCCCGGCCAGCACCTGCAGGCCGAGCGCCAGCGCCCCCAGCGCCATCCAGGGCACGGTGGCCGGCCGCCCGCCCAGCGCCGGCTGCTGGCGCGCGATCAGCTCCAGGCTGGTGAGCACCAGCGGCAGCCAGGCGGCGGCGGCGATGATCATCTGGAAGACCACGCTGACCACCATGAAGCCGCATAACTGGTACAGCACTCCCCCGAACAGCGCGCCCGGCCGGCGCAGGCCGAGCACGCGCAGGAAGACGTACATGAACAGCCCGGCGATGAAGAACTGCACGACGGTGAAGACGCCGTAGGCGAGCGGCAGCGGCAGGACGTAGTACAGGACCGAGAACGGGTAGAGCGCGGAGTGCTGGCCGGCGGCCAGGAAGGGCACGCCCGTGAACAGATACGGGTTCCAGAGCGGGATCTGCCCGGCCTGGAGCGACTCGCGGAGGAACTTCTTCCACAGGTAATTCTCAAGGACCAGGTCGTCCAGCAGTTGATTGTGCGGCGGCCCGTTCACCCCCAGCTGCGCCGCGGCGCTGCGCCACGGCTCCTGCGCCGTCAGATTATCGGCGGGGAGCAGCGTCCGGCCGCCGAACACGACGGGCCAGAACAGGACCAGCGGCAGCGCCAGCAACAGCGCGGCGGCGGCGAAGTCGGGCTGGAGACGCCTAAGCATAGAGTGGCGCGAAAGTCTCCGGGGCGCCGTCGGCGCGGCGGAGATGCGGCCCGCGTTCGGACATGCGCGTCAGGCCGGCGGCGGCGACGACGCCGTTGGCCGCAGGAACCAGGCCGCGAACAGTGTGGCCGCCAGGAAGCCCGCGCCGACCGTCCCGGTGATGGCGGGCCCGATCCACATGAGCGCCGTGCTCCCGACGGAGTCGATCCGCGCCGTGCTGGCCGGCCGGTCCGGGTCGTACCGGATGGTGACCGCCTGGTTCCGCGTGTACCCGGGCGTCGAGCTCCCCTCCGAGAGCTGGACCGTCTGGCGGCTTTCGTCCGGCAGGTAGAACTCCACCACCGGGAAGTAGAACACCTGCCGGTCCGCGTCCCGGCGCGCCACGAGGTCCACCACGCGCCCGGGCGCGCTCGTTTCCCTGGAGAGCGCGGCGACCGTGCTGGCCGTGAGGGCCGCCGCGATCCCGAGCGTGAGCAGGGCGATGAACAGGAAGAGGCCGACGATGACCCTGGGGAAGCGGGCCGAGTCGCGCTCCAGTTGGCGGAAGGCTTCTTTGGTTTCCTCGTCAAACTCGCTGTTGAACGCTTTGTCGAAGTCCTCGTCGGCGTCCGCGCCCGTGGCCCCGGCGATCAGCCGCAGCACCTGGGCGCGGTCCTCAGAATCAGGGATCTGATCGGGATCGGCGTACTGGACCCCGTCGACTTCGACTGAGACGACCTCGTCGTTCTCCCAGTTGACTGAGTACTTCTTGGCCATGCTGTCCTTTCCCGCCGGGCCTGACGCCCTGCGCCACACGTTCTACGCCGCCCGATCCCTCGGCGTCAACCGCCGGTGCCTCAGCGCCACCTGCCACACGCGCCAGGCGGCCTCGAACTTGATGGGCATGTCCATCTTTGAATGCCCGATGCGCCGGTCCTCGAAATAGATCGGCTGCTCCAGGACCCGGTAGCCGAGGCGCTCGGTGACGTACGCCATCTCCACCTGGAAGACATAGCCGTTGGACCGGATGCGGTCCAGGCCGATCCCGGCCAGCGTCGCGGCCCGCCAGACCTTGAAGCCGGCCGTGGCGTCCCGGGCCCGGATGCCCAGGATCGTCCGCGCGTACAGGTTGGCCCAGGCCGAGAGCAGGACGCGCCCGGTCTCCCAGCGCTCGTCCAGCCGGCCGCCGGGCACGTAGCGCGAGCCGACGACGACGTCGTACTCGCGCAGACGCTCGATGAAGCCGGGCAGGTAGTGGGGCGAGTGCGAGAAGTCGGCGTCCATCTGGACCACGGCCTCGGCCCCGGCCGCCAGCGCCAGGCGGAAGCCCTGCAGGTAGGCCGTGCCCAGGCCCAGCTTGCCGGCCCGGTGGATGACGCTCAGGCGCTCCGGGCGCGCCGCGGCCAGTTGATCGGCCAGTTGGCCGGTGCCGTCGGGCGAAGCGTCATCCACTACCAGCACGTTCAGGCGCAGGGGCAGGGACCACAGCGCCTCCGTCAGGGCCGCCAGGTTCTCGGCTTCGTTGTAAGTCGGCAAGACGACGGTGACGTTCATGCGGCCACAAAACGCCGGCGGAAAAAAAGCCGGGGATGACCTGCGCGGTCAGGCCCCGGCCGAAGGCGCTGGCGATCCGCGCCTCACGCGTGGGCGGCGCCCAGCAGCAGGTCCCGCAGCGCGGCGGTGGTCACCGCCGGGGAGACGTCCGCGGCCCCCACGACGGTCACGTCCAGCGTCAGGTGGCGGGCGGGGTCGTGGACCTCCGGGCGGTCCTCCAGCGGATAGAAGAAATCCACGGGCCGCTCCAGTTTGGCCGCGAGCGCGCGCCGGACGGCCGCGGCGTAGGGCGCGCGGGTCACGACCACGAACTCGGCGGCCCCCAGCTGGCCCAGGAAGTCGATGTGGGCGTCGCGCGGGTCGGCGGCCTCGTGCAGGCGCAGGCTGATGGCCTTGAGGGCGTCGTCGGCGGCCACGAAGCCGTACGCCTCCCGGAACAGGTTCAGGTTGCGCAGGCGGACGACCAGCGCCACCCAGTCCGGCTGGGTCAGCAGCACGTTGAGCTGCTCGTCCACCAGGGCGCCTTCGGGCAGCGCCGTGATCGGGTTGAACAACTGGCTGAGCGGGTTCTTGCGGCGGCGCAGGGCGTTGCGCACGCGCAGCAGCAGTTCCTGCAGGTCGAACGGTTTGGCGATGTAATCGACCGCGCCCAGGCCCAGGCCCTGCAGGCGGTCCTCGCGCCGGCGGCGGCTGGTGAGGAAGATCAGCGGAATATCGCGCGTGCGCCGGTGGGCGTGCAGGCGGCGGGCGACGTCGTAGCCGCTGATGTCGGGCAGGTAGATGTCCAGCAGGGCCAGGTGCGGGGGCGTCTCCCAACAGGCGTAGACCGCCTCGAGCCCCCATTCCACCGCGCGGACGCCGAAGCCCTGCGCGGCGAAAAACTCGACCAGCATCCGCGCCAGGTTGGCGTCGTCTTCGACGATCAGGAGGTCATGCCGATCAGACATCGGCGCGGAGTCAGCTGACGGGTTCCTTGGGGACCACCAGCACGCAGGCATCGTCGCCGACGGCGATGCACTTGGTCTCGTAGACTTTGAACTCGTGCCCGCCGGAGACCCACTTCAGGCCCTCCTGCAGCAGGCCGACGCCGGCGTAGCACATCGGCTTATCGCTCTTGCGCCCGTAGCACACCGGGCAGGGCTTCATGCTGTAGTAGTACTCGCTGTCGGTCTCTTCGACCGTGCTCTTCTGGTCGCTGACGGCCGAGAAGACCTTGGCCATGGCCGGGATGCCCAGCTTGAGCTTGGCCGGCAGCGGGAGCACTTTGAACGCCAGGTCGCCGGCGCCGGCCAGCGCCCCGAAGTTGCGCAGGCCCTGGGCGAACGACGCCCGGCCGGCGCGTTGCGCCAGGCCCCGGCCGCCGCGCGCGCCGTACATCTCCTCCAGCGCGCCGTTCAGGGCGGAATAATCGGCGAAGTCGAACTGGCGCTCGAGGTTGTCGGGCGGGTAATTGTCGATCAGGTGCTTGAGGTTGGCCATGTTAAGGATGGCGTTCAGGCCATTCTTGCCCATGACCTCCTCCATCGCCTGGAGGTAGATGCGCGCGATCTTGTTGGGGTAGTACAGCCCGCTCTTCGGGATAGCTTCCACGCTCGAACTCCGGGTGAGACGCTGGCCCGCAGACGGGCTAGACCAGCTTGGCGAGGTCTTCGGCCGCCCGGCGCATGTCCAGCAGCACCAGGCCCATCTTCGCGCTCTCCCGCGCGAGCACGGTCAGCACGGCCTCCGTCCCCAGCGATTGGAGGATAACGTAGCCTTTCTCGCCCTTGATCTGGACCTCGCTCAAGCCGCCGCGACCCAGCTCGGAGGCAATCCGCTCGCCCAGAGAGAGCATGGCCGCCGACATCGCCGAGACGCGATCTTCTTCCACCTCGCGCGGGAGGGCCGTGGCGATCGGCAGACCGTCCACGCTCACGACCGCCGACGCTTCGATGTCCGGGCTGCTCATCTGCATGTCCCGCAGGCGGTCTACCATCAGTTCAGTTCGCGACTTGGTCAAGGCTGCATCCTCCTGGGCGAGGAAGAGGTGGAAGCGGTCTGGGCACGACGCGCGCTAATGTAGCATAGCGGTATATGACTGTCAAGTGAATTGACCATAAGACGATGTCCTGGGACGACTTTCCTCCTATGAGACCGTTTTCCAGTCCGCGCTATAATGCTCGCGCAGCGGCCAGCACGACGCCGGAAGCGATTTTGCCAGCGTGACGCCGCCTGTGTTGTACTTCAAATCAGAAGGCTGCGCAACTCGCTGAGGACAGGCCATGGAGTATCTAGACCCGCGCTATTTGATCGAGACATTGAGCGCTTTTGGGCCCGTGATTTACGTCGCCCTGTTTGCCATCGTGTTTGCCGAGTCGGGCTTATTCTTCGGTTTCTTTCTGCCCGGCGACAGCCTGCTGCTAACGGCCGGCCTTTTCGCCTTTAAGGAGGTGCTGAGCATCTGGATGCTCCTGCCGTTGTTGTTCATCGCCGCCGTGCTGGGCGACAACGTCGGCTACTGGTTCGGGCGCAAGACCGGGCCGCCCCTGTTCAATCGCGAGGAGTCGTTGCTCTTCAAACGCAAGAACCTGCTCGCCGCCAGGGCCTTCTATGATAAACACGGCGGCAAGACGATCATCCTGGCGCGTTTCATGCCCTTCATCCGGACCTTCGCCCCGATTGTGGCCGGAGCGGTGGAAATGGATTACCGGCGCTTCATGTTCTTCAACCTGATCGGCGGCTTCTTCTGGGCCGTCGGCGTGACCCTGGCCGGCTATTTCCTGGGCCAACTCTTTCCGCCGGAAATCCTGGACCGCTATTTCCTGGTGATCGTCGCCGTCGTCATCATCCTGTCCGTCCTGCCAACCGCGCTGCACCTCTGGAAGGACAACCGCGAGACGATCTTGAGACAGCTGCGCGCCCGGCTCGGCCGGCCGCAGCCGCAAAGCAGTCCGGAGGTGGAGTAAGCCTAAGCCGGCGGGGAGGCGCCCGCTGGCCTCCGTCCGCAAACGAAAGCCGCCCCAAACCGGGGCGGCTTTCGTTTCACCGCGCGCCTATTTCTCTTCGATCGTAATCGTGTTGATTTTGTCGCCGGGCGGGGCGTTCGGGTCCGCCGCCGGGTCCCGCAGGGTCAGGGAGAGGGCCACCTCCAGGCCGCTGGTCACCCGGCCGAAGATGGTGTAGCCGCCGTTCAGGCTGGGCAGTTCGCGGAACGTGATGAAGAACTGGCTGCCGTTGGTGTCCGGGCCGGCGTTGGCCATGGCCACCAGGCCGGGCTGATCGAAGGTCAGGTCCGGCGTCACCTCGTTCGGGATGAAGTAGCCGGGGCCGCCGCGGCCGGTGCCGGTCGGGTCGCCGCCCTGCGCCACAAAATCCTTCAGGACGCGGTGGAAGGTGACGCCGTCGTAGTAGCCCTGGCGCGCCAGGAACACGAAGTTGTTGACCGTGCGCGGCGCGACCTGGGGAAGCAGCTCGATCACGATCTTGCCGCGCACCGTGTCCAGGGTGGCGACGTACTGCCGGGCCGGGTCGATCTGCATGGCGGGCTCGGCCGGCCACTGTTTGACGGCGGCGGTGGGCTCGGGCGTGGCCTCCGGCGCGCAGGCGCCCAGGACGGCCGTCAGCCACAGGACGCCGGCGACGGCGAGGTTCAGGGAGCGGAGCGGTTTCACGGTTGTCTATTTCTCCTCGATCGTCACGCGGATAATGACGTCGCCGGGCGGCGCCTCGGGGTTCGCCTGCGGATCGCGCGGGGTGAGCGCCTCGACGACGTCCATGCCCTCGATGACCCGGCCAAAGATCGTGTAGTTCCCGTCGAGGTTGGGCGTGGCGGCCAGGGTGATGAAGAACTGGCTGCCGTTGGTGTCCTGGCCGGAGTTGGCCATGCCCAGCACGCCGGGACCGTCGAACTTGAGGTCCGGCGTGATCTCGTTCTGGATAAAGTAGCCGGGCCCGCCGAAGCCGGTGCCGGTCGGGTCGCCGGTCTGCGCCACGAAGCCGGGCAGCACCCGGTGGAAGGTGACGCCGTCGAACCAGCCCTGGCGGGCCAGGAAGACGAAGCTGTTGACGGTCTGCGGGGCCTCGTCGTCCAGGAGCTGGATGACGATCTCGCCCCTGGCGGTCTCGAGGCGGGCGGTGTAGCTCCGCGCCGGGTCGATCACGTATTCGGGCGCCGTGAACTGCCGGTCTTTGAGCAATTCCAGCTTCAGGAGCGCCTCGAAGGCCCAGAATGCGGTCGGCCCCTGGTAGGGCTCGTCGTTGACCACGAAGAAGGGCGTGCCCGGCAGGCTGACCACCTGGCCGTCGGGCAGGCGGATGTTGGTCGCGGCGGTGTACGCGTCCTGAATTTTGCGCGTGTACGCGCCGTTGTCCAGCTCGGACGCAAACCGCGCCGTGTCCAGGCCCACCTCGGCGGCGTACGCGTCCAGCCGGGCGCGGAAGTCGGCCACGCTCAGGCCGGCCCAGGCCTCGTGCTGGCCGTAGAGCAGTTCGTGCATCTCCCAGAACTTGCCCTGGGCGCCGGCGGCCTCGGCGGCCTCGGCCGCGAGCTGCGCCTTGTCATGGAAATCGAGCGGGAAGTGGCGGTAGACCAGGCGGACATGGTCCGGGTAAGTTGCGGCGAAGCGCGCCAACACGGGCGCGACCGTGGCGCAATACGGTCACTGATAGTCGCCGTACTCGATGATGGTCAGCCGCGCGTCGGCCGGCCCCTTCTGCCAGTCGGCGTCGGTGATGGGCGCGAAGAGGGACTCGGCGGTGGGCTGCGGTCCGGCCGGGCCGGTGGGCGTCGCCGGCGCCGGGGAGGGGCGCGGGGTAGCCGTCGGCTCCGGACGCGCCTCGGTCGGCGCCGGCACATCGAGCGTGGGCGCTGGGGCGGCCGGCGTGGAGGGCGCGCAGGCGACCTGCCAGACCAGCAACAGGCCGAGAAGCGCCCAGCGGGGAGGGAGCTTGAACATAAAGGACCTTTCTGATGGACCTATTCCCAAAACGTCAATCAACGCATTATACCGGCCAAAGACCATTGACGTTGCGACGAAAGTCACCTATCCTCTCGGAAACTAACGCTTGTTAGAGAGGCCCATGATTTCAGTGCAATCTTCGTCGCGGAAGGAACAAATTCTGAGCATAGCGGAGCGGTTGTTCCGCGAGCGGGGTTACCTGGCGACGTCGGTGCGCGATATCGGCGAGGGAGTGGGCATCCGGGGCGCCAGCCTGTACCACCACATCGGCGGCAAGGAGGAGTTGCTGTGGGCCATCGCGGACCGCGCGGCCGACCGGTTCTTCGCCGCCCTGGCGCCGATCCTGGCCGAGGACACGGCGACGCCGCTCAAGCTCCGGCGCGCCATCGTCGCTCACGTCGGCGTCATTACGCGCAACCTGGAATCGGCGGCCGTGTACTTCAACGAGTGGCGTCACCTGAGCGAGGCGCGCCGGGCCGAGTTCACCCGGCGGCGCGACGATTACGAGGGCTGTTTCCGCGCGCTGATCGCGCAGTGTGTGCGCGAGGGCCATCTGGCCGACGTTGACGAGCGTTTTGCCGCGCGCTTCGTGCTTTCGGCCCTGAACTGGACCCACCAGTGGTACCGGCCGGACGGCGCCATGACCCCTGAGCAGATCGGGCAGACGCTGGCGGATATGATTTTGCGAGGGTTGGAACGGAGTCTGTAAACGATGTATGGCACAACCACCTTCACCCACGTCACGGATCCGCTGGCCGGCGAGGACCCGGCGAAGCTGGCCGAGTTCGAGGCCCGCATTGGGCGCGGCGAGAAGATCGAGCCGCAGGACTGGATGCCGCGCGAGTACCGGCGCCAGCTCATCCGCATGATCGAGCAGCACGCGCACAGCGAGATCATGGGCGCGCTGCCGGAGGGGAAGTGGATCCCGCACGCGCCCGGCTTCCGGCGCAAGCTGGCGCTGGTGGCCAAGGTCCAGGACGAGGTCGGCCACGCGCAACTGCTCTACCGCGCCGCCGAGACGCTGGGCAAGAGCCGCGAGCAGATGATCGACGACCTGCTCTCGGGAAAATCCAAATACTCCAACGTCTTTAACTATCCCACCCCCACCTGGGCGGATACGGCCGTCATCGCCTGGCTGATCGACGCCGGCGCGATCATTAACCAGAACACTAACGCCCAGGGCTCCTATGGCCCGTACTGCCGCGCGCTCAAGCGCATCTGCTACGAGGAGTCCTTCCACCTCAAATATGGCTACGACTCGGTGGTGACGCTGGCGGCCGGCACGGCCCGGCAGCGCGCCATGCTGCAGGACGCCCTCAACCGCTGGTGGCGCCCGATTATGCACTTCCACGGCCCGCCGGACAAGGTCTCGGCGCACACCGAGATCCTCATGCGCTGGAAAGTGAAGATCAAGTCCAACGACGCCATGCGCCAGGAGTTCCTGGACCAGTACGTGCCCAAGATCTGGGCGCTCGGGCTGAGCGTGCCGGACCCGGCGCTGCGCAAGGACCCGGCCACCGGGCTCTGGGAGTACTCGGACCCGGACTGGGACGAGTTCAAGCGCGTGATCAACGGCGACGGCCCGTGCAACCGCGAGCGCCTGGCCGTCCGGCGCCTGGCCCACGAGGACGGGGCGTGGGTGCGGGCGGCGCTGAGCCGGCCTGCCTGAGGGAGGCGCATGACGACCCCGGCTGACACCCAGTGGGAGCTCTACGAGGTCTTTCACCAGAAGGCGCGCGGCGAGCACCACGTCCATGTCGGCGCCGTGCACGCCAGCAGCCCGGCGATGGCCCTGGTGCTGGCCAAGGAGCAATACGCCCGGCGCCTGGCCTGCGTCAACCTGTGGGTGGTCCGGGCGCGCGATATCACGGCCAGCGATTACGCCGATGCCGATATGTTCGAGCACGCTACGGATAAGAGTTACCGCGAGGCCTTCGGGTACCGGGTGGTGAAGAAGGTGCGCGGGATCGAGGCGCGCGGCGAGCATGAGGCCGAAAGCTGAGGCGGGCGGAGACATGGAAGACACGACGGCGCTCAAAACCCTGCTCTTCCAGCTGGCGGACGACGAGCTGATCATCGGCCACCGCGACGCCGAGTGGACGGGCCACGGCCCGATCCTGGAGGCCGACATCGCTTTCTCGTCCATGGCCCAGGACGAGCTCGGCCATGCCCAGGTGTATTACGGGCTGCTGCATGACCTGGGCGAAACCGAGCCGGACCGGCTGGCGTTCTTGCGCGCGGCCGCCGATTTCCGCTGCGCGCACCTGGTGGAGCTGCCCAACGGCGATTGGGCCTTCAGCAGCGTGCGCCAGTTCCTGTACGACGCGGCCGAGACGGTCCGCCTGGCCGCGCTGGCCGGGTCGAGCTTCGCGCCGCTGGCGCAGGCGGCGCGCAAGTTCGCGGGCGAGGAGAAGTACCATCTCCTGCACGGCAGGACCTGGATGCAGCAATTGGGCCAGGCCGGCGGCGAGAGCCGGGTCCGGCTCCAGGCCGCGCTCGACCAGGCTTATCCCTACGCGCTCGGCCTGTTCGAGCCGACCGACGCCGAGGCCGCGCTGGCCGCCCGGGGCCTGAAGCCGCCGGAGGCCGAGCTTCAGGGTCACTGGGAAGCGCTGACGCGGCCGGTGCTGGCGGAGGCCGGGCTGACCCCGCCGAAAGCCGCGCCCGTCTACGGCGGCCGGCGCGGCCAACACACGCCGCATCTGGCCGCCCTCCTGGCCGATATGCAGCTGGTTTTCCGAAGCGACCCGGAGGCGAGTTGGTGAAGCTGAAAGCCCGGATGGACCGCGATGTTTGACGCCGGACAAGTGCTGGACGCGTTGCAGGCGGTGAAGGACCCGGAGATCCCGGCCCTGTCGATCGTGGAACTGGGGCTGGTGGCGCGGCTGGAGGTGGACGGGGACGCCGTCCGCGTGGCGCTGACGCCGACTTTCGCCGGCTGCCCGGCGGTGGCCGTGATGCGCGCCGAGGCCGAGCGTCAGCTGCGCGCACTGGGCGCGGCTGAGGTCGTCGTCGAGATCACCTTCGACCCGCCCTGGGACTCGGACCGGATCAGCGACGAGGGCCGCCGCAAGCTGAAGGCCTTCGGCCTGGCGCCGCCCTGGCGTCACAACGGCGCGGCCGATCTGCTCCAGCTCCTGGTGGCCGACTGCCCGTATTGCGGCTCGGGCGACACCCGCCTGGAAAGCGCCTTCGGCCCGACGCTCTGCCGCGCCATCTATTACTGCGACACCTGCCGGCAATCGTTCGAGCAATTCAAGCCGGTATAATGGACCCACGACCGGCGGCAGACGACGGAGCGCAGCGCGCGGCTTACAGCGGGCCGGTTCAAGGTCCGAAGCGGGATGAGGACACAATGACGGCATTGTCGCGGTTTGCGAAGTTTGCGTGGGGGGTCCTGGCGTTGAACGTGTTGGTGATCCTGTGGGGCGCGGTGGTCAGCGCTACGGGGTCCGGCGCCGGCTGCGGCGAGAACTGGCCCCTGTGCAACGGCGCCGTCGTGCCGGCGGCGGAGCGCACCGACACGCTCATCGAGTACGCTCACCGGCTGACCAGCGGCCTGGCGCTGCTGGCCGTCATCGCTCTGGCGGTCTGGGCCTTCCGCGCTCACCCGGCCGGGAGCCGCGTGCGCCGCGCCGCTTTCGTCTCGTTCGTCTTCATCATCGTCGAGTCGCTGCTGGGCGCGTCGCTTGTGCTCTTCGGCTGGACGGCCATGGACACGTCCGTGATCCGGGTCTTCATGCAGCCCGTCCACATGCTCAACACGCTCCTCCTGCTGGGCGCGATCCTGCTCACAGCCCGGTGGGCCTCGGGCGGCGAGGCGGTCCAGTTATCCGGGCAGGGCGGGCGGGTGTGGCTGCTGGGCGGCGGCCTGCTGGGCGCCATGCTGATGAGCGCCAGCGGCGCCGTGATTTCGCTCGGCGACCTGCTGGCGGGCTCGCTCGGCGAGGGCTATAACGACCTGGTCGCCCTGCTGGTCCAGCTGCGCCTGGGGCACCCGGCCATCGCGATAGCGGTCGGCCTGTATATCATCTGGGCCGCCTTCCGGCCCGAGGCCACGCCCACGCCGCCGGCGCGGCGTTTCGCCTACCTGACGGTCGGCGCGGTCGTGGCCCAGTGGCTGGTGGGCTTCGTCAACGTCGCGCTGCGCGTGCCGTTGTGGACGCAGATTCTGCACCTGCTTCTGGCGGACGCGCTGTGGCTTGCCCTGGTGCTCTGGTCGGCCGCGGCGCTGGCCCGGTCCGCGGCCCGGCAGCCGGCCGGCGCGCCGCGCTCCGCGGCGGCCGCCGATTGAAGCGGTTGGTCGGTTTCCAGTACCGGGCGGATGGTCTGTACTGCGAAGGCGTGCGGCTGGCCGATCTGGCCGCCCGCTACGGCACTCCCCTCTACGTCTACTCCGCCGGTGTCATCCGCGACCGTTACCGCCGCCTGAGCGCGGCGTTTGCGGCGCTGCGCCCGCGTCTGTATTACGCCGTCAAGGCGAACGCCAACCTCAGCCTGTTGAAACTGCTGAAGGACGAGGGCGCCGGCTTCGACGTCGTCTCCGGCGGCGAGCTGGCCCGCGCGCTGGCCGCCGGCGCCGACCCGGCGCGCGTGGTCTTTGCCGGCGTCGGCAAGACCGAGGCGGAACTGACCGAGGCCCTGGCGGCCCGCATTGGCTGGTTCAACGCCGAGTCGGCCGACGAGCTGGCGCGCCTGAATGCGCTGGCGTCGGCCGCGGGGCGTCGGCCGCGCGTCGCCCTGCGCCTCAACCCGGACGTCGAGCCGGACACGCATCCTCATGTCCGCACCGGCGGCGGGCGCAGCAAGTTTGGCTTCCCGCTGGACGAGGCGCTGTCTTTGCTCCGGAGCTGGGACCGGTTCCCGGCCCTGGACCTGGGCGGCGTCCATCTCCACATCGGCTCGCAGCTGGCCGATCCGGCCGCCACGCTGCGGGCGCTGGATGTCGCCCTGGACGTCATCGCCCGCGACCCGCGCCTGACTGTGCTGGACCTGGGCGGCGGCTTCCCGGTGCCGTATCGCGAGTCGGACGCCTACCCGTCGATCGAGGCCTTTGCCGCGCCCATCGTGGCGAAGCTCGGCGCATGGCTGGGCCGGCTCACCTTTCACCTGGAGCCGGGGCGCTATCTGATGGCGGAGGCGGGCGCGTTGGTGACGACGGTCCAGGCCGTGAAGATCATGGCGGGCCGGCGCGTGGTGGTGGTGGATACCGGCCTGCACCATCTGCTGCGCCCGGCGCTCTACAACGCTTATCACCGCGTGCTGCCGCTCGCCCGGGCGGCGCCGGCCGGGGTGCCCGCCGACGTGGTCGGCCCAATCTGCGAATCGAGCGACGTGCTGGCGCGCGAGCGGCGTCTGCCTGAACTGCGGCCCGGGGAGGGTCTGGCGTTGATGGAGGCGGGCGCTTACGGCTTCAGCATGGCGTCGCAATACAACGCCCAGGTGCGCCCGGCGGAGGTGTTGGTGACGGGGGAGGGCGCGCGCCTGATCCGGCGCCGGGAGACGTACGCGGAGCTGATGGCGCCCGAAAGGGAGTGCCTGGACGCCTAACGCCGCTTGATCTCGAGCTTGATCTCGAGGGCCGCCTGTTTGACCGCGTTGGCGTCCACGTTCTGTTTGCGCAGGTAGGCCAGGAGCACGCTCTGCGGATTGTCCAGCAGGGCGGCCAGGAGGTGGGCGACGCCGGTGTTGAACGAACCGTTCATCAGGGCGAACTCGTCGGCGCGCGCGAACGCCAGGCGGCTGGCGTGCGAGCGGTGGATCACGGACGACTCGGAGTTTTGAGACGGCTGCCGCAGCATCCCGGTCGTCCACCCGCCGAGCATGTTCAGCATGCCCGTGCCCTTGCGGACGCGCAGATCGCGGCGCAGGTTGGCCGGGCTCAGGCCGAACTGGTAGAACACGCTCACCAGCGCCTCGATCTCGGGCTGCATCGCCTCGGCCTCGGCCTGGTCGTAGCCCAGGTCGGTCAGGGCGGTCACCGAGGCGAAGTCCTCCAGTTTGCACAATCCGATAAACAGGTGCTCCGGCTCGATGACGCTGCTCTTGGCGTTGGCCGCCTCGTTGGCGGCGATGTCCCAGGCAAGCAGGAGGGTGGGGGAGAGGTTAGCCATAAAAGTCCATCAGCGACTTCAGACCTGGTCTGGACGGCGAACGCCCCAACTTTATCCATTTTGGGTCAGGGGCGCAAGCGCCGCCCGAGGCGGCCGCCAACGTTCCACAAACGGAGCCCATGCTATACTCGGCGCCATGGCGTCGGCGACCACCCTTTCTGACCGTCAGCGCCGCCGGGTGCGCGGGCTGCTCGACGAACGATCGCCGGCCGATGCTCTGGCCGGCTACTACGCACTGCACAGCCCGGCCGAGCGCGCCCAACTCTACGTCCATCCGGACGGCGACGGCCCGGCCGACGGTTTTCTGGTCGTGGCGCGCACCGGCATCGACCTGTTCCGCCCGCTGGTCACCTTTCGCGCCGCCAGCGAGCCGGTCGCCCTGGCCCTGTTCCGCGCCGGCCTGTCGCCGGGCCGGCCGCTCTATCTGACCGTGCCGGAGCGCCTGGCGGTCTGGGCGAACCGAAACCTGGCCGTCACCGACGCCGAACGGCACCGCATCTACCGGCTGGATGTGCGCCGCTTCGAGCCGGTGATCAATGTGCTGGTCGTCACCGGCTATGACCCCGGCGGCGGGCCGCGCTGCGAGATCCGGCCCGGCGGCGAAGTGGGGGCGGTGGCCGGCGTCAACTGGCAGTCGCCGGACTTTGCCGAGGTCTACGTTTACACCGAGCCGGCGGTGCGCGGCCGCGGCTGGGGCAAAGCCGTCGTCTCCAGCCTGATCAGCCTGATCCTGAAGTCGGGCCGCACGCCGCTGTACGTGGTGTCCGAGTCGAACGACTATTCCATCCGGCTGGCGGAAGCGGTGGGCTTTACGGACACCGGGTACCGCGAGTACGTGG
Organism: Anaerolineales bacterium; assembly: GCA_034434015.1. Taxonomy (GTDB): domain Bacteria; phylum Chloroflexota; class Anaerolineae; order Anaerolineales; family UBA6663; genus SpSt-583. The sequence goes on along the minus strand of DAOUAB010000030.1, from coordinate 26,634 downwards.
GCCACGCGGTCTGGGAGGGCGGCCCGGCCGGGGACAGGCTGAGGCCGTCCGGATAGGCCGGTATGGCGCGGGCCACACACACGTTCCCGGATTCTTTTCTGTGGGGCGCGGCCACCGCCGGTTATCAGGTGGAGGGGAACAGCCGCCACACGGATTTCTGGGAGTGGGAGCAGGCGCCGGGGCGCATCGCGCGCGGCGACAAATCCGGCGCGGCCTGTGATTGGTGGGAGGGCGGACGCTGGCGCGAAGACTTCGACCGCGCCGCCGCCGACGGCCACACCACGCACCGCCTGTCGGTGGAGTGGAGCCGCGTGCAGCCTGCGCCGGACCGCTGGGATGACGAGGCGCTGGATCACTATCGGCAGATGGTGCGCGGCCTGCGCGAGCGCGGGCTGACGCCGCTGGTCACGCTCCATCACTTCGTCAACCCGCCCTGGCTGGCCGAGCGCGGCGGCTGGGAGCGGGCCGAAACGGTATCGCGGTTCGAGCGTTACGTGCGCCGTGTCGCGGCGGCCCTGGGCGAGTTCGTGGACCTGTGGGCGACCATCAACGAGCCGAACGTCTACCTCTTCCAGGGCTGGGTCAGCGGCGTTTTCCCGCCCGGCAAGCGCGACCTGTCTCTGGCCATGCGCGTGGGCGCCAACCTGCTGCGCGGCCACGCCGTCGCCTACCACGCCCTGCGCGAGGTGCAGCCGGCCGCTCAGATCGGCCTGCCCATCCACTTCCGCCCGATCCTGCCGGCCCAGCCGGGTTTCGTGCTGGATGAGTGGGTGGCGCGGACGCAATTCAACCTGTTCAGCAGCCTGTTCCCGGACGCTATCCGCACCGGGCGGATGCGCCAGATCGCGCGGCCGGCGCTGGCGGTCCCGGAGGCGCGCGGCACGCTCGACTTTCTCGGCCTGAATTACTACACCGCCGACGTCGCCCGCTTCGACCTGACCAACCCGATGGAGTTGTTCGGCCGCCGGACCTTCCCGGCCGGGGCCGAGGTGGACGACGCCGGCGTGTACGCGTCCTATCCGCCCGGCTTCTTCGACTCGCTCAAGTGGTGCCACGCGCGCGGCCTGCCGGTCTACGTCACCGAGAACGGCATCGGCGACGAGGCGGACAAGCTGCGCCCGCGCTATCTGCTCACGCACCTGCGCCAGTTGTGGCGAGCCCTCAACTTCAACTGGGACGTGCGCGGCTACTACCACTGGTCGCTGGTGGACAACTTCGAGTGGGAACGCGGCTGGACGCACCGCTTCGGGCTGTACGCGGTGGATACAGAAACGCAGGCCCGCACACCGCGCGCCTCGGCGCGGCTGTACGCCGAGATCTGCCGGAGCCGCGCGCTCTCGTCCGAGACCGTGGCCCGTTACGCGCCGGAACTGCTGGAGACCATGTTCCCGGGGTGATTTTGGTATAATCGCCTCAAGATACGGAGAGGTCGCCTAGTCCGGTCTATGGCGCGCGTCTGGAAAGCGCGTATGGGTCACACCATCGTGGGTTCAAATCCCACCCTCTCCGCCTGAAGCTCACGACACCGCCGCCCGGCGGTGTTTGTTTGCGACGCTTGACACGCCCCGGCCCCCGTGCTACTTTCACGGCCAGCCGCAGCCCGCCTTCGCCGCCTCAGGATAATCCGCATGAACTCATCGCCCGTCCCGGCCCCCCCGACCCCGGCCCGTCCGGTGACCGACACCTATCATGGCCTGGCCGTCACCGACCCGTACCGTTGGCTGGAGAATGCCGATGATCCCGAGGTGCGCGCCTGGAACGCCGAACAGAACCGCTACACGCGCGCCTGGCTGGACCGGCTGCCCGGTCGCCCGTCGCTCTACGCCCGGCTCAAGGACCTGTATACGGCGACCTCGTCCGACTATTACGCGCTGGAATACCGGGCCGGGACGCTCTTCGCGCTCAAGTGGCAGCCGCCCAAAGAGCAGCCGCTCCTGGTGGCCCTGGCCTCGCCGGATGACCCGGCCGCCGAGCGCGTGGTGGTCGATCCCAACCTCCTGGACCCGTCCGGCCACACCGCCATCGACTTCTACAGCGCGTCGCTCGATGGCCGCTATGTGGCCGTGTCGCTCTCGCAGGCTGGGAGTGAAGCCGGGACGGTCCATGTCTTCGAGGCGGCCAGCGGCCGGCCGACGGGCGACATCGTCCCGCGCGTCAACTACCCGACTGCGGGCGGCAGCGTGGCCTGGGACGCGGACGGCCGCGGTTTCTATTACACGCGTTACCCGCGCGGCGCCGAGCGCCCGCCGGAGGACCTGAACTTCTACCAGCAGGTCTACTATCACACGCTCGGCGCGCCGACCGAGCAGGACACCTATGTCATCGGCCGGGACTTCCCGCGCATCGCCGAGATCCAGCTTCAGACCACGGCCGATGGCCGCTACCTGCTGGCGGTGGTGGCCAACGGCGACGGCGGCGAGTTCGCCCACTACCTGCGCGGCCCGGACGGCGGCTGGACGCAGGTGACGCGCTTCGAGGACCAGGTGACGCGGGCGGCCCTCGGGCGGGACGGGTATTTGTACTTGCTCTCCCGCCAGGGCGCGTCGCGCGGCCGGATCCTGCGTCTGCCGCTGGCCCGCCCGGCGCTGGCCGAGGCGCAGGTGGTGGTGCCGGAGAGCGCGGCCTCGGTCGTGGATTTCGAGCCGGCCGAGACGCGGCTGTACGTGGTGGACGTGGACGGCGGCCCGTCGCAGTTGCGCGTGGCGGCCGCCGACGGCCGGATCGAGACTCTGGCCCTGCCCGAGGCGGTGGCGGCCGTGCAGCAGGTCCTGGCGCTGGACGGCGACGCGCTCCTGTACCGCTGCGTGAGTTTCATCACGCCGCCGGCCTGGTATCGCTACGACCCGGCGACGGGCGCGACGGCCCGTACGGCGCTCCACGTGACCTCGCCGGCCGACTTCAGCGACTGCGAGGTCGTCCGGGAGTTTGCGGTCTCACGCGACGGCACGCGCGTGCCGGTCAACCTCATCCAGCGCAAGGGGACCGTCCGGGATGGCCGCAACCCCGTCCTGCTCACCGGCTACGGCGGCTACGGCCTGAGCCTGTCGCCGTCCTTCAACATCCGCCGCCGGGTGTGGCTGGACCGGGGCGGGATCGTGGCGGTGGCGAACCTGCGCGGCGGCGGGGAATACGGCGAGACCTGGCATAAAGCCGGCAACCTGACCCACAAGCAGAACGTCTTTGACGACTTCGCGGCCTGCGCGCAGCACCTGATCACGCGCGGTTATACGCGGCCGGAACGGCTGGCGATCGAGGGCGGCAGCAACGGCGGCCTGCTGATGGGGGCGGCGCTCACCCAGCACCCGGACCTCTTCCGGGCGGTGGTGGCGCACGTCGGCATTTTCGACATGCTGCGCGTGGAGCTGGACCCGAACGGGGCCTTCAACGTCACCGAGTTCGGCACCGTCCGCGACCCCAACCAGTTCGAGGCGCTGTACGATTACTCGCCGTTCCACCGCGTCGTGGATGGGACGCCCTATCCGGCGGTGCTGCTCGTGACCGGCGAGAACGACGGGCGCGTCAACCCGATGCAGTCCCGCAAAATGGCGGCCCGCCTGCAGGCCGCCACCGCCTCCGGCCGTCCGGTGCTGCTGCGGACCAGCGCCAGCTCCGGCCACGGCCTGGGCACGGCCCTCAACGAGCGCATCGCCCAGGACGCCGACGTGTTCGCGTTCCTGTTCGCCGAATTAAACATGTAGAGACGGCCCGCCGGGTCGCCCCTCCCCGGCCAGGCCGTCTCCACACACCACACGCCCGCCAGCGCGCAGGCTATTTGGCGAATTCCGTGGCGCGGGTCTCGCGGATGACGGTCACCCGGATCTGCCCCGGGTAGGTCATGGTCTCCTCGATCTTGCGGGCGATGTTCTTGCTCAACTGGAGCGCGGCCAGGTCGTCCACGCGCTCGGGCGAGACGATGATGCGCACCTCGCGCCCGGCCTGCAGCGCGAACGACTGCTGCACCCCCTCGAACGAGTTGGCGATCTCCTCCAGGCCCCGCACGCGTTTGATGTACTGATCCAGGCTCTCGCGCCGGGCGCCCGGCCGCGCCCCGGAGATGGCGTCGGCCGCCTCGGCGATGATGGCCTCCACCGATTGCTGCTCGACCTCGTGGTGGTGCGAGGCGATGATGTTGACGATCTTCGCATGGACGCCGTAGCGTTTGGCGTATTCGGCGCCGATGGCGGCGTGGGTGCCCTCCACCTCATGGTCCAGCGCCTTGCCGATATCGTGCAGCAGGCCGCCGGCCTTGGCCAGCGCCACGTCGGCGCCCAGCTCGGCCGCGATGGCGCCGGCGAGCAGCGCCGTCTCAATGGCGTGCGCGTGCTGGTTCTGGCCGTAGGAGGTGCGGAACTTCAGCCGGCCCAGCAGGCGCAGGATCTCCGGGTGCAGGCCGGGCACGCCGGCCTCGAACGCGGCCTGCTCGCCGGCCTCGCGGATGACGGTCTCCACTTCCTTCTGGGCGTCGGAGACCAGTTTCTCGATGTGCGCGGGGTGGATGCGCCCGTCCACCACCAGCTTGGCCAGCGCGCGCTTGGCCACCTCGCGCCGGACCGGGTCGAAGGATGAGATCGTCACCGCCTCGGGCGTGTCATCCACGATCACGTCCACGCCGGCCGCCTGCTCGAAGGCGCGAATGTTGCGGCCGTTGCGGCCGATGATGCGGCCCTTCATCTCGTCGCTGGGCAGCGGCACCACCGAGACCGTGATCTCGGACACGTGCTCGGAGGCGACGCGCTGGATGGCCAGGGCGATGATGTTGCGCGCCCGCCGCTCGCCCTCGGCGCGGGCCTCTTCCTCGATCTGGCGGATGGTGCGCGCCATGTCGCCGCGCGCTTCCTTCTCGACTTCGGCAATCAGCAGCGCGCGGGCCTCCTCCTGCGTCATCGCCGCCACGCGCTGGATCTCGGCCAGGCGCTTGTCCTGCAGCTTGTTGAGCTCGGCCTCGCGCTTGTCCAGGTTGCTCTGCCGCTTGTCCAGCTGCACGCGGCGCTGGTCGTTCTGCTCGATCTTGCGGTCCAGGTCTTCGCGGCGGCGGGCCAGGCGCTGGTCCTCTTTGATCAGATCGGCCATGCGCCGTTCGGCCTCCGCCTCGGCCTCGTCGCGGATCTTGATCGACTCGTCCTTCGCCTTGAAGATGACCTCTTTCGCCTGCGCCTCGGCCTCCTGCAGCACGCGGGCTTTGTGCTGTTCGATGTCCCGCAGGTTGAGCTCCAGCTCGCGCTGCTGGGCCTCCACCTTCTGGCGGTGGCGCCGGAAGCCGAGCCAGTAACCCGCGCCGAAACCGGCCGCCAGCGCCAACAACACTTCGAGCACGATGATAATTTCGGTCCCGCTCATAAACGTCCACTCGCTTTCCAAACGCGCCTGATATCAGCCGTCGGCCTCACCCTGGATGTCCCGCCAGGCCCGCTCCACGGCGGCTTCGATCTGGTCGAAATCGAAGCCGCGCCGGGCCAGGAAGTCCCCCAGCTTCCGCCGGAACTCGGGCAGGGGCAGGGCGGCCAGCCGCCGCGCGCGCCCGGCCGCCAGCCGGTAGAGGGCGTCGTCGTCGTCGGCGGCCGTCAGCGCCTCGCGCTGGGCCTCCGGGGCGATCCCCTTGCGCTTCAGTTCGACCTGCAGGGCGCGTTTACTGCGTGGTCGAAAAGCCGCGCGATTCTCCACCCACAGCCGGGCAAACGCCCGGTCGTCCACCAGGCCCGTCTCGCGCAGCCGGGCGAGCTCCTGGTCGATCTCGGCCTCCCCGACCTTGTGTTTCTCCAGGTGCCGGCGCACCTCGGTCTCCGAGCGCGGGCGGACGGCCAGGAAGCGGAGCGCCCGGGCATGGACCTGCTCGCGCTCGTCGGCGGCCTGCAGGCGGGCGATGTCGGCCGGGGTCAGTTCCTGGCCCACCCGCAGACGCACGGCCTCCGTCTTGGCCAGCCCGAAGGCGAACCGGCCGTCCAGGTACACGTTGACCCGCGCCGGATTGCGGGCCTGCAGCTTGAGCGCGGTGACTTTCACCCGTCCACCTGTCAATCGTCAGCGCCGCCAAACAAAAACAGCTGTGGCGCGCGCACCGGAGGCGAGCCACAGCCGCTTATTACGGACGTCAGTCGAGCGGTTCGGAAACGGCGAAGCGTCAGCGACGATCTACGCCGCCGGAACAGGGACGCAGAGACCGGCCCGCGGCGCGGGACCGGCCCGGCGGTTCACGTCGATATCAGGGAAGCCCCAACCGGGCGCCGCTTCTGCATTCCGAATTCCGAGTGTCCGCAGCCCGGCTGACCGGTTGCCGGGCGACAAAAACCCAACTGAAGCTGACAATAAGCGTTCTGTAGCTGGACCCGGGACGGCGACCTCCAACCGGGCCGGCGAGGCTCACTCGTCCTCCTCGCCGCTATCCGCATCAGGCCCGGTCGGTAACGCAACTTTGGTCGCCCCCATCTGCCGGCGGATCGCCTGCTCGATGGTCTGCGCGACGTCCGGATGCTCCTTGAGATAGGCCTTGGTGTTTTCGCGTCCCTGCCCGAGGCGCATCTCCTGAAAGGAGAAGAAGGCGCCTCGTTTGGTAATAATTTCCAACTGGGTGCCCAGGTCAATGATGTCTCCGACCTTGGATATACCCTCATTGTACATTATATCAAATTCGGCTTCACGAAAGGGCGGGGCGACCTTGTTCTTGGTGACCCGAACGCGTGTTCGCGAGCCGACGACTTCCGCGCCTTCCTTAATCGCCTGGATGCGGCGGACGTCCAATCGGACGCTGGCGTAGAACTTGAGCGCCATGCCGCCGGTGGTGGTCTCCGGGTTGCCGAACATCACGCCGATCTTCTGGCGCAACTGGTTGGTAAAGACCACGGCGGTGTTCGTCTGTTTGATGGCGCCGGAGAGCTTGCGCAGGGCCTGGCTCATCAGGCGCGCCTGCTGGCCCATGGTGGCGTCGCCCATGTCGCCCTCAATCTCGGAGCGCGGCACCAGGGCCGCCACCGAGTCCACCACGACCACGTCAATGGCCCCGGAGCGCACCAGCGACTGGGCGATCTCCAGGGCCTGCTCGCCCGTGTCCGGCTGGGCGATGTACAGGTTGTCCACGTCCACGCCGCAGATCTCGGCGTAGACCGGGTCCAGCGCGTGTTCCATGTCGATATAGGCGCACACGCCGCCGGTCCGCTGGGCCTCGGCGACGATATGCTGGCAGAGGGTGGTCTTGCCGGACGACTCCGGGCCGTAGATCTCGGTGACGCGGCCGCGCGGGATGCCGCCGACGCCGATGGCCAGATCGAGCGCCAGCGACCCGGTGGAAATGGCCTCGACCGCCAGGTGGCTGGCCTCGCCGAGCCGCATCACGGCGCCGTCGCCGAATTGTTTCTTGATCTGGGCCAGCGCCGCGTCCAGCGCCTTGTCTTTGCCGCTGCCTGCCATAGGGTTACCCTTTGGAAAGATGGCGCGCAGTTTACTTCAGCCGATACAGAAAAGCAAGCATTTGGCCCTGAGCCGGCAGTCGTGCTATAACCGCGCCATGTGGCCCTCGCGCTCGTTGACGGCGCGGCCGGCGATCCCCGACGACCGCCGCGCCCTCCAGACCCTGGCGCGCTACGAAGAGCGGGTGCACGCGCATCTGGATTGGAAACCGGTCGAGGAGTGGCTGGGCCGCCAGCCGTTCGTCGTCGCCGAGCGCGGGTCGCGTCTGGTGGGCGCGCTGGCCTGCCCGCCGGACCTGCCCGACACGGCCTGGATCCGGTTCTTTGGCGTGGTGGAGGGCCTGGCGCCCGAGACGGTCTGGGCGTTGCTCTGGCCGCTGGCGCGTGCGGGACTGACGGAACGCGGCCTGCGCCAGGCGGCGGCGCTCAGCCTGGAAGCGTGGACGGCGCCGTTATACGAGTCGGCCGGGTTCCGGCAGACCCATGCGGTGGTCGTCCTGAGCCGCCCGGCGGGGGTAGCTCATCCGCCGGCCGGCCCGCCGGTGGACGTGGCGCTCCGCCCGGCCGAACGCTCCGACCTGGAAGCCATCGCGGCCGCGGACCGGGCGGCCTTCCAGCCGCCGTGGCAGCTCTCAGCTGAGATGGTGCACCTGGCGATGGCTCAGGCGGAATATGCCAGCGTAGCTGAGCGCGACGGCCGGGTGATCGGCTACCAGCTGGCCACGCCCGGCCGCAACGGCGTCCACCTGGCCCGTCTGGCGGTGTGGCCGGGGTGGCAGGGGCGCGGGGTGGGCCGGGCGCTCGTCGGCGACCTGATCGCGTTCTGCGACCGGCGCGGCGGGCGCGAGATTACGGTCAACACCCAGCACAACAACGCCGCGTCGCTGGCGGTCTATCGCCGGCTGGGTTTTCAGCTTACCGGCACGCGTTTCCCGGTGTACCAACTCGACCTCTAATGATAAGATACCGACGTGAGCGCTCCTGATGGTCATGACAATTTTCCAGCGCACAGCACCCACCAGGGACCAGGCCATGAACGCTAATCTCCATGGCCGCGAGTTGCCGAATGCCCGCATCCGTCTGTTGCTGCTCGCCATCCAGGAGGTCTTGGGCCGCGGCAGTTTGATGACGGTGCTGCGCCAGGCGCGCCTGCACCGTTTCACCACCGGGCTGCCCAAGTATGATCGCGGCCTGCGCCTGCACGCCGGCGAGTACGCGGCGCTGGTCCAGGCGATCGAGACGTACTACGGGCGCGGGGCGCGCGGCACCCTCCTCCGGATCGGCCAGGCGTCGTTTCAACAGATGCTGGACCACGAGCGCATCCGCGCGGCGAGCTTGCGCGTGGCCTTTCTGACCATGTCGCGCGAAGCCCGCCGGCTGGCCGCGCTGCGCTGGCTCGCCCAGGACCTGGCGTATCCCGGCGGCCGGGTCGAGGCGCAGGCCGACGGTTCACGCGCGCTCTTCCTCGATTACGAGGGCGACGGGGTCTTTGGCCGGCGGCGGGAAACGCCCGGCTGCTGGCTGACGGTGGGCAAGCTGCAGGAAGCGCTGCGCTGGGCGGTCGGCCGCGAGCATGAGGTCGTCGAAACGGCCTGTAAGTCCATGGGGGCGCCGGCCTGCCGCTTTGAGATCAGCGAGATTGACAGGTAAACGAGGGCGCTTCAGCCGACCAGGGGCCGTATCCTGATGCCTGTATAAATGCGTTGGGGCGCACGGCCGTGCGCCCCTGCTGGTGGGGAATTACACAAAATTCGAAAAACGACCCCGGCGTGACGGGGCCGCAAAAAAGGACCGGCGTCTGCCGGTCCTTGGCTTCAGGGCGCCTTGAGTGCTGCGGCGAACTCCCCGCGGCCCACGGTCGCGGAGATGCTGGCGGCGCCAGCCCGTCCGGGTACCACGTACAGGACCACGGCCTGGGCCAGCGTCACGACTTTTCTCGTCTTCGGATCGACCGCGCTCACGCTGCTGGCCGCATACCAGGCGTAGCCCTTGGTGGTGGCATAGGCGGTGTAGCGAAGCTCGGCCAGCGCCGGAAAAGTGGCCTTGGCCAGGGCCAGCGCCGCCTCGGCATTGGAGGCCGCGGTGCCGGTGACGACCAGAGAGTAAACCCCCAGGCTGGAGGCCTGCACGTCCACCGAGAGGTCGCCCGACACGACGCCGGCGCCGTAGCTCAACGATGCCGCGCCGTTGCTCAATGTGGCGCCGTAGGACTTCACCGCCAGTTTCGCAGTAGCCGACTGGGCGGCGCTGCCGATGGGGGTCTGCGTCAGGGTGCGTGTCACCGCGCCGGACAGGCCGCTGGCCTTCTTGACTGTGACGGCCAGCCCCAGGACATCCGCGGCATAGGTGGAGATGGCGGCGGCGGCCTCGTCCGCCGGCACGGTGGCGAACGGGGTCAGCGTGGCGCGCAACGCGGTGGCCTTAGCCTGGAGCGCCGCGCTGGTCGCCGCGAGCCGGGTCGCGCCGGCGCTGGCCGTGGCCTTGAGCGTCGTAGCGGTCGCGGCCGCGCCAGGCCGGGCAGTCCGGGTGGCGCGCTGGTCCAGCGCGGTCTGCGCCGCCCCCGGGCTGGCCGCCGCCATCAACAGGCCGGCCATCGCAACCAGAGTCAGTGCGCCCAGGCGATCCGTGTGTCGAGACATTCTCAGGCTCCTCCGGCATGCCCAGCGCTATGCTCTGGAACGAAGCGCTGGGCGGCGGGTTACACGTGGCCCCATTATGCGTCGGTGATCAGCGGCGGGCGGTGTGATTTCGTTTGCGGCCGGCGGACTATAATTCCGGCAGGGCAGGAGGCGGTATGTCCCGATATGACCGGATCCTCACAGCGCGAGACGGCCTGAACCTGGCGACTTATGGCTGGGGTGTCCCTGGCGCGCCCCGCTCCGTCGTCGTGCTGACGCACGGCCACGGCGAGTACGCGACCAAGTACGAGCATGTGGCCCAGGCCTTCAACGCCCGGGGCCATGTCTTCTGCGCCTACGATTTGCGCGGGCACGGCCGCTCCGGCGGGCCGCGCGGCCACGCGCCCAGCTATGAAGCCCTGCTCAGCGACCTGGGGCGCGTAATCGCCGCCGCGCAGGCGGAGCACCCGGGCCGGCCGCTCTTTCTCTATGGACACAGCCTGGGCGGCCAGATCACGCTGAGCTACGCCATCCAGCGTCGGCCGGAGGCGGCCGGGGTCATCGTCAGCGCGCCGTGGCTGAAGCTGATCTACCGGCCGCCGGCCTGGAAGGTCCTGCTGGCGCGGGCGCTGGCCGGCCTGGTCCCGGCCTTCAGCCAGGAGACCGGCCTGGACGCGGCGGTCCCGATGACGCACGACACGGCTCTGATGGCGGCCTACCCGGATCAACATCTGGTCCACGCCCGCATGTCGGCCCGGCTGGGCGCGGACGCCCTGGCGCGCGGCGAGGCGTTGCTGGCCGAAGCGGGCGCGCTGCGGCTGCCGCTGCTCCTCCTCCATGGCGGCGCCGACGGCGTCTTCGCCCCGGCGACCTCGCAGGATTTCGTCGAGCGCGTCACTTCGAGCGACAAGACCTTCAAGGTCTATCCTGGCCTCTACCACGAGGTCCACAACGAGGTCGAGCGCGCCCAGGTCCTGGGCGATATCCTGGACTGGATCGACGGGCGTTGCCCCTGACGGCCCGCCGCCGCTGCCGCGCTCACCCGTCGCCGCTCATCGGCCGCCCTCTTGATCACGCTCTTTGGCGCCACCGGCTTCACAGGCCGCCGCGTCGCCCAGGCCCTGGACCGGGCCGGGCTGCCTTACCGCCTCGCCGGCCGCTCGGCCGAGAGACTGGCGGCGCTGTCGGCCCGGCTCCCCGCGCGCCCGGCTTGGCTCATCGCCGACGCGCACGATCCCGCGCCGCTCTTCTCGCCCGTCCCAGGCGGCGCGCCCGCCGGCCGGCCCGTCGTCGTCAACTGCGCCGGGCCGTTTACAGACCTGGGCGAGCCGGTGCTGCGCCTGGCCGCTATGCGCGGCGTCCACTATCTCGACATCAACAACGAACTGGCCTACGTGTACCGGATGCGGTCGTACGACGCGTTGGCTCGCCAGACCGGCGCGGCCCTCGTGCCGGCGTGCGCGTTCGAGGTGGCGATCTCGGATTGCGTGGTGGCGACGCTGGTTCGCGGGGGCGCGGCGCCGCTCGGCGCGTTGGATATCGTCTACGCCTACGCCAACCCGGAGGGCGTCATCAGCTACGGCACGCGGCTTTCGGGCTTGCGGACTTACGCGACCTCGTGGCTGACGTACCGCGGTGGAAGATGGCAGGGGCAATGGCCGGGAGCGGCGACCCGGCGCGTGCGGCTCGACGGCCGGCTCTATGGCGCGGTCTCATTCCCCAGCGCTGAGGTCGTCACGGTCCCGGCCCATGCACCGGTGCAGAGCGTGCAGGCCTGGCTGGCCGTCGATCCGTTCTGGGCGCGGCCCCTCTCGGCGCTGCTGGCCGGGGCGAGCCTGCTCCTGCGCACGCCGCTGGGCTGGCTGACGGCGCTCTCGTTCCGGCGCCTGGCGCCGCCGCCGCCGGAGCATCAACGGACGGCCTTTCGCTTCGCCCTTCAGGTCGAACTGGAGGGCCGCGCGCCCGTGATCGTGCGCGGCGTGGACCCGTATGCGTTGACGGCCGAGATCGCGGCTTACGCCGCCGGCCGGCTCCACGCCGGCGGCGATCAGCGCGGCCTCCTGGCGCCGGCCCAGGCCCTTGACCCGGCGGCTTTCGTGGGCTGGTTGGGCGGGCAGGGGGTCACGGTACAGACGGGCTGAGCGGCAGGCCCAGGGCGGTGAGCGCAGCCACGATCAGCGGCGCGATGACCAGCGCGGGGAGATAATTCGCCACGCGGATCGGTTTCAATTCCAGCAGCGGCCCGAAGCCGATGCCCATGATGAGCAGGCCGCCGGTCGCCGTCATCTCGCCGATCATGGGCTGGGTCAGCCAGGCCTGCGCCTGGGCGGCCAGCAGCGTCAGCCCGCCCTGGTAGATCAGGATGACGACGGCCGAGAAGACCACGCCGATCCCCATCGACGCCGCGAAGGCCAGCGACGCGAAACCGTCCAGCACCGACTTGATCGCCAGTAGTTGATAGTCCCCGGTCAGCCCGTCCTGGATGGAGCCCAGGATCGTCAGCGGCCCGACGCAGAACACCAGGCTGGCCGAGACAAAGCCCTTGATGAAGCGTGCCGTGCCCTCACTGGTCGCGCTGCGCGCGAAACGAGCCTCCAGCCACGCGCCCAGACGCTGGAGGCCGGCCTCGATCTGCCACCACTCCCCGAGCAGGCCGCCGACCAGGACGCTGCCCAGGATGATGAGCGCGTTCTGCGTGTCGAGCGTCATCTTCAGGCCGATGGCGATGGTGAAGAGCCCCAGGCCGTTCAGCACCGTCTGGCGCACGCCCGCCGGGAGGCGCTCGCCAAAGGCCGTGCCCAGCCCGCCGCCGATCAGGACCGCCAGGATGTTCAGGATTGTGCCAACCATATTGCCCTTGTTTGAGTGAGCGCCGGTTTGGATTATAAGCGCAGCTTGCTTGGGGGTACACGAGATGACCATCGACCGAAAGTTCGTTTATGGCCTGCTCTATGGCCTGCTCCTGGCGCTGGCCGCCACCGGCGTCCTGCTGGTGGTGGCGCGACGGCCGCCGGGCCGCGCGGTGCAGCTGGCCGACGCGCCGACGCCGGTCCCGGCCCGCGTGTACGTGCTGGGCGCGGTAGCGCGGCCGGGGGTCTACCCGCTGCCGCGCAACAGTATCGTGGAGGCGGCCCTGGCGGCGGCCGGCGGGCCGCTGGCCCAGGCCGACCTGAGCCAGCTCAACCTGGCCCAGGTGCTGGAGGACGGCGACCGGGTGGAAGTGCCGCACCTGCCGCCGACCCGGACGCCGGCGCCGCCCACGCGGACGCCCGCGCCGACCATCACCGTCGGGCCGGGCACGCCCTCGCCCACGCCCGAACCAACCGCGACCCCGATCCCCGCAGCGCCGGCCGCCTCGGCCTCGCGCTCGGCGGCGCTGGCCCCCGGGGCGAAGCTCAACCTCAACACCGCCACGGCCGCGGAGTTGGAGCAGTTGCCGCGCATTGGCCCGGCCACCGCCCAGCGCATCCTCGAGTACCGCGAGGCGCATGGGCCCTTCAAGTCGATTGAGGCGCTGATGAACGTCAAAGGCATCGGGCCGGCGACGTTCGAGCAGGTGAAAGACCTCATCACGGTCGACTGAACGCCCGCCCGCCTTCATTTTCGCCGCTGAGACACGGAGACACAGAGCAGGTCGTTTTTCGAGTTTTGCGTAATTTCCCGCCAGCCGGGGCGCACGGCCGTGCGCCCCAACGCGTTTACACAGGCATCGGGATATGGCCCACAGAGTTAGGCGCGTGCCACTGCGTCTCCGCGGCCGCCCGATGGCGGCTGGCTGAACCTGCAACCATACGGGGCGGGGAGCCGGTTCCCAGACGTATGGTAAATTAGGGGCCATGTCTCTCCACGCCAACAAGCGTCTGTGGCAGAAGCACGTCCTGGCCGAGAACCGGCGCTCGATCGAAGGGCTGTTGGCGACGTTGTGCCCGGAGCCGGTCTATGAAGTGATGGCGACCGGCGAGAAGCACGTCGGCCCGGAGGCGGTGGCCGTCTTCTACCGCGGCCTGTTCGAGGCCATGCCGGATGTGACCTTTGACCTGATCAACGTCTTCATCGCCGAGGCCGGCGTGGTCGAAGAGTCGGTCATGCGGGGCACCCACACCGGCCCGCTCTTCGGCTTCCCGGCCTCCGGCCGGTCCGTGCGCCTGCCGCTGACCATTGTCTTCCCGATGCAGGCCGGCCGGATCCTGGGTGAACGGCTGTATTTCGACCTGGACACGCTGCGGCGTCAGACCGGGCTGGGTTGAAGGGCCGATATGGACGCCAGCTACCACCGTCAGATACTGGCCCAGGCTCTGGAGGGGCGTGTCTCCCCGCGCGCCCTGGCCGCCATAACCCGCGCCAACCTCGACCAGGACCGGCTGGGCGGCCTGTTCCGGCCCGAATTCCATTTCGACGACAGCCTGTTCGACCGCGCGCTGGCGTATGTGGAGGCGTGCCGCCGCGCGGCCGCCCGCGCCGCCGACCCGGCCGAGGCCTGGGCGGCTTTCGGCCGGCTCTCGCACGGCGTGCAGGACTTCTACGCCCACTCCAACTACGTCCGCCTGTGGGCCGACCAGCAGACCCTGATCCCGGGCGAGGCCGACACCGACCGCGCCAAACTGCCGCCGCCCAGCAAGATCAACGGCCTGGATGCCTGGCTGCTCAAACACCCCAAGCTGATGTCCGGCCGCGTCTACTGGCCGATCGAAGCGTTGTGGATCATCCCGGTCTTGCGCCCGCTGGTGAAGGCCCTGACCCCGCGGGACGCGCACGCCTGGATGAACCTGGATGCCCCCTCGACCGGCGCGCTGTTCCCGTACGCGATCGAGGCCGCCACCCAGCGCACCGTGGCCGAGTTCGAGCGCACGCTGGCCCTGATCGGCGAGACGCAGGGCGAAGCGGCGATGAAGCGATTTTTGGATCAATAGGAGCTTCTCATGCCTCTGCCTCCCCGCCAGCGCGGAATGTTCTTCGAAGAGTTCGAGGTCGGCCAGAAGATCGTCACCATGGCGCGCACGGTCACGGAGACGGACGTGGTCACGTTCGCGGGCCTGTCCGGCGATTTCAACCAGATCCATACCGACGCGACCTACGCGGCCGCGACCCCCTTCGGCCAGCGCATCGCGCACGGCCTGTGCGTCATGGCCATCGCCTCCGGGCTGGTGACGCAGACCGGCGTGATGGAGGGCACGGTGCTGGCCTTCCGCGAGATCGCCGAGTGGAAGTTCAGCAAGCCCGTCTTCTTCGGCGACACGGTGCACGTGGAGGCCGAGGTGGTGGAGACCAGGCCCTATCCGCGGCTGAACGGCGGCGCCGTCACCATCAAGCTGAACGTGCTCAACCAGGCGGGCGACGTGGCGCAGAGCGGCCGCTGGTCGGTGCTGATGCTCAGCCAGCCGAAAGCGGCGCAGGGTTAGCCTCGTCGCGCCCGTGCGCTCTGGCGTTGAAGCCTCGACTATGCTGACCCTCGACTGGCTCCGCGTCGCCCGGCTGGCGTTGACTTCGCGCTGGATGGACCTGATCGAGGAGCGTGAACTGGCGCCGGCCGGCCAGATCGCCTACCAGTTCTCGGCGCGCGGGCATGAACTCTCCCAGGTCCTGCTCGGGCTGGCGCTCACACACCCTCACGACGGCGTCTTCCCGTATTACCGCTCCCGGCCGCTGGCGCTGGCCGTCGGCCTCACGCCGCGCGAGCTCTTCGCCGCCGGGCTGGGGCGCGCCGGCGGGCCGTCGGACGGGCGCGACTGCGGCGTGCTCTATTCGATGAAGAGCCGCGGCGGCGCCGCCATCCTGCCCGCGCCGGGCGACGTCGGCTCGCAGTACTCGCCGGCGGCCGGCTGGGCGCAGGCCATCGTCTATCACCGTGACACGCTCGCGGAGGCGGCGTGGGGCGGGGCGCTCGCGGTGGCCCACGGCGGCGACGGCTCCACGTCCGCCAACGGCTTCTGGGCCGCGCTCAACATCGCCGCCACCCTGCGGTTGCCGCAGTTGTTCTTTATCGAAGACAACGGCTACGCCATCTCGGTCCCGTCCGGCTTGCAGACCCCCGTCGGCAACATCGCCGACAACCTGTCCAGCTACCGCGACCTGCACGTCCTCCAGGCCAGCGGCGTGATCCCGCCGGAAACCGCCGCGGCGGTGGCCGAGGCGGTGGCTTACGTCCGCGCCGGCCGCGGCCCCTGCCTGCTGCGTCTGACGGTGCCGCGCCTGGCCGGGCATTCCATCAGCGACACGCAGGCCTACAAGAGCCCGGGGCAGCGCGCCGAAGAGGCCGCCCGCGATCCGCTGCCTCATCTGCGCGAGTATCTGCGCCAGCTCCTGCCGGTGGACTGGGACGCCCTCGACCGGGAGGTGGAGGCCGAGGTCCGCGCCGCCCTGGCCGAGGCGCTGGCGCTGCCTGAGCCGGACCCGGCCCAGGCGGCGCGTTTCGTCTTCGCCGAGACGGCGCCGCCGGCCACGGACCCGCAGCCCGGCGGCCCGCGCATCAACCTGATCGAAGGCGTGCGCCGCGTGCTGGAGACCGAGCTGGCGGCCGATCCGCGCCGGGTGGTCTTCGGCGAGGATGTGGGCGTCAAGGGCGGGGTGCACGGCGCCACGCTCGATTTGCAGCGCAAGTTTGGCGCGGCGCGCGTCTTCGACACGTCGCTGTCGGAGGAGGGCATCATCGGCCGGGCGGTGGGGATGGCGCTGGCCGGCCTGCGCCCGGCGCCGGAGATCCAGTTCCGCAAGTACACGGACCCGGCCACCGAGGCGCTGCAGACGTGCGGCTGGCTGCGCTGGCGCACGGCCGGTCGGTTTGCGGCGCCGATGGTGGTCCGCGTGCCGGTGGGCCTCGGCAAGAAGAGCAACGACCCCTTCCACACGGTCACCGGCGAGGCCACGTTCGCGCACATGATCGGCTGGCGGCTGGCCTTCCCGTCCAACGTCGAGGACGCGGTCGGCCTGCTGCGCGCGGCGCTGCGCGGCGACGACCCGGTGCTGTTCTTCGAGCACCGCGCGCTCCTGGACACGCCGCCTGCGCGCCGGCCGTATCCGGGCGACGATTACGTGCTGCCGTTCGGGCGGGCGGCGATCGTGCAGCCCGGCGACGCGCTCACCGTGGTGACATGGGGCGAGATGGTCTACCGCTGCCTGGAGGCCGCGCAGGCCTGGCCGGGCCAGGTGGAGGTGATCGACCTGCGCACGATCGCGCCGTGGGACCGCGAGACCGTGCTGGCCTCGGTGCGCCGGACGGGGAAGGGCCTGGTGGTGCACGAGGACACGCTGACGGCCGGCTTTGCGGCCGAGATCATAGCCACGCTCGCGGCCGAGGCTTTCCAGTTCCTGGACGCCCCGCTCCAGCGGCTGGGCGTGCCGGACTGTCCGATCCCGTACAACGCCGGCCTGATGCAGGCGCTGGTCCCGGACGCCGGGGCCATCGCCCGGAAAATGGCGGATTTGCTAGCTTTTTAGGGATTTTGAGGTATAAACGGCGTCCTGACAGCCTGACATTCAACAAAGGAGAGAACCGATGGCTAAGAAGAAGCTCAGCAAATCCCAGTTCGTAGCCGCCGTAGCTGACAAGGCCGGGATGACCAAGAAGGAGGCGGCGGCGGCCCTGCAGGCGGTGAACGAGATCATCATCCATGAGCTCACCAAGAAGGGCAAGAACCCCGAGGTGACCATCCCCGGCCTGCTCAAGTTGAGCGTGAGCATCAAGCCGGCCACGCCGGAGCGCCCGGGCATCAACCCTTTCACCAAGGAGCCCATCACGATCAAGGCCAAGCCCGAGCGCAAAGTCGTGAAGGCGCGCCCGGTGAAGGCGCTCAAGGACGCGGTGTAGCCCGGCGCACAGCCGCGCCGCCCGCGCGCTTCACCGCGCCCTGACGCCCTGGCCTGCGCGCCGGGGCGTTTTCTTGTCCGGTTTGGCTACCCCCAGATGGCCCAGTTCCCGTCCCCGGTCTCCGTCAAAGGCAGTCCTTCCCCCACCCATTCGTACAGGGAACCATCATAGACGGCGACATTTTCATTTCCGGCTATCAGATGAGCCACGGCGTTGACCGTCGCCGCGATGCCGCCGCCGCAGTAGGTGATGACGCGTTTGTAAGGCCGCTCTTCCTGCAAGCGCGCGGCGAGTTCGGCGTCCGGCCGGAATGAGTCCATCGCCTGCATCAAATCCAGGCAGGGGAGGCAGGTCGAGCCGACGATATGCGCCGCCTGGTAGCTTGCCAGGGGCAACACATTCACCGTGCGCACGGCGCCGTCGCCCATCGCCGCCAGGACTTCTTCTTTGCTGGCGAACAGGTGCGGCCGGGGCCGGCCCTCAAAGTGAGAGGGCGCATACTGATGGCCTCCCTGGGCGATCGGACCCCCGGCCTTCTTCCAGGCCGCAAGCCCGCCGTTAAGGAGGCGCACCCGGTTGTGGCCGGCGTAATAGAGGAGCCACCAGGCGCGGGTGGCGCAGGGCAGCGGCCCGGACGTATACACGACAACCTCCGTCTCCGCCGAGATGCCGAGGTCGCCGATCGGCCCGGCCAGCCGGTCGGCGGGCAGAACGGTGTACATGTAGTCGCTGCTGGGATCCGAGAACTTCTGATGATCGAAAAAAGCCGCCCCCGGGATGTGCGCCTGCCGATACTGTTCGTGGGCGGTCAGACCCGAGCCGCTTCCGAAGAACTGGATGGTGGCATCGTAAAGGCGAAGGTTGTCAGCGCCCAGTTTCTCCAGCAGCTCGTCGGCTTCGATCAAAATGCTGTTCCGGTTCATTGTTCACTCTCCATGACGCCATAGGTTGACGATCCGCCGGGTTGAGCCGGCGTTCCCAAAGGTGCCGGGCCTGGTCATCCCAGCGTGACCACCATCTTCCCCCGGCATGTCTTGTTTCAAGATACCGACACGCCTCTGGAACCGCCGTGAGCGGGCACGTCCGAATGAATGATGCCTCTGTCACCGCGGATCGAGCCGGTAGAGTCTGTCGCCCACCCGCACGAGCCAGAGGGTCGCGAAGATCGCGTTCAGGATGACGGCGGGGCCCCAGCCCGCCACCGCCAGCAGGCCAAGCAGGCCCGTGATCACGCCCAGATAGGCCGTGAGCTTGCTAAAGACCCCTTTCAGCATGACGAAACCGATGATGAGAACCCCGAACGAGAGGGCGCCGATTGCGTAGACCAGCGCCAGGGGCGAAGCGAGCACGGCCGACGGATAACTTGCGGCCGCCACATAGACCGCCCTCTGAGCGTCGCTGGTGGCGGCGGCGTAGTCGCCGGCGAGCATGAGCAGCGCGGCGTAATGCGTCCAGTTGACCGCCAGCTCCAGGGCAACGAACAAGGCCACAAAAGCGGCCGCGATCAGCAGCGCGCTTTTGTTGACGCGCTGCAGGGCCAGGTAGAGCGCCAACGCCACCGGCACATAGAGAAAGTTGGTCAGGACCGAGAGGCCCACGATCGCCCACCAGGCGGCCGTCTTGCCGGCGAGGTATTGAAGCCAGGCCTCGCCGCCGGTCGGCGGCGCGCCCACGGCGGCAAACAAACCGATGATGAGGATATACGCCGCCCCGATTGTCAGCGCGGCGAGGCCGCCGGCGCGATACGGCCATTTCTCTTCCAGGCCAAACGTGCTGGCTGTCATGTTCTCTGCGCTCATTGACCCTTCTCCGCGGCGTTCGTCAGGTAGCCCGCCCCATGCCGCCCACCGGGCCGGGCTGGACACGCATGACCGAGATCAACGGCAGGCCCAGATCACGCACTTTCTTCAGCAACCCGTGCAACGCGGCCTGATCGGCCACCGGGCCGGTCAGAAGTGTGTCGCCCTCCTCCTGCAGGGCGATGGTCAGGTCGGCAAACCAGTCTGACCATTGAAGGCTCAGATGGCCTTTGATCCGGATCTGGTAGACCACGGCTTGACCGGGGTCGGTGACGGGTTCAAGGTTGCTCGGCATTCCCGGCGCCTGAGGTGGCCGGGCATCGCCGCCTGCGCCACCGGTTCGATTGACAAGCAGTATCTCTCCGCGGCGCGCCGGCGCCTAGATACTTAAGTAGGGTTGGAGGGTAGGGCGGCGGGGCGCGGGCGTTCGGGTTACACCAGGCCCAGGTCACGGGCGCGAGCGATGGCTTCAGT
This sequence comes from Anaerolineales bacterium, assembly GCA_034434015.1. GTDB lineage: Bacteria > Chloroflexota > Anaerolineae > Anaerolineales > UBA6663 > SpSt-583. The sequence continues at coordinate 6,539 of DAOUAB010000030.1, read as the reverse complement.
GCGCCGCTGGACCTGGAGTTTGTCGAAGATTCTCTGGTTGTGCCCCTTAACGGTGCTCAGGGCGAGGAAAAGCCGCTCGCTGATCTCGTGATTCGAGAGGCCCTGGGCCATGAGTTGCAGCACTTCCAGCTCGCGCTGGCTCAAGGGCTCGATGAGAGGCCGCACGAAGGAAGGGAGGCCAGGCGCCTCCTGGCCCCCAAAGGCGGCCAGCAGTTTGGCAAGGTATTCCTTCTGCCTGCCGCCGGCGTCCTTCAGCCTGGACAACAGTTCCGCCATGGGCGCCCCTTCGTCGACGAAGAGACGGATGAAGCCGCCCGGCTCGGCCAGCGCCAGCGCGTCGCCGAGCCGGTGTCCGGCCTTCTTCTTCTCACCCTGCGCCTGGAGGGCCACGGCCTGGAGCACCATCGCCTTGAGCCGTTCATCCTCCCAGGCCCTGGCTTCCGCCTGCCGGCGCCATGGTTCCAGCACCGCCAGGGCCGCGGCCGGGTCCCCCTGGGCCAGGTGGACCCGGGCCTGACTGAGGGGGAGGGCATGGGCCTGGGCGCGTTCGGCGGCGGCCAGCCGTTGGCCCTGGCGGAGCAGCACCGGCACCTGCGCGGCGGCAATTTCCGGCAGGCGCAGGACAAAGTTGCGCTGGCGCGCGGACTGATCGGCCTGGGCCAGCAGAGCCGCCGCGCCGTCCACGTCCCCCTGGGCGAGCCTCACGCGGGCTAAAAACACCTCGCAGAGGATGAAACGGTCGATCACCTGCTCATACTGCCGCGCCAGGGCGAGGGCCTGCCGCCCGTGCTGCTCGGCGGCCTCCAGTTCGTTCCATTCGTACAGCACCCGGCCCAGGCCCAGATGCGCTTCGTGGACGATCTGCTGCGGATGGTCGCCGGCCAGCTGCACGACGCGCCGATAAGTCTCGGCCGCCGGATACAGCTGGTTGTCGACTTCCTGGACATTGCCCAAGCCGATGGTCGCCAGGATGGTGGTGAAAACCGCTCCGGAGGCCTGGCTGAGCGCGATGCTTTCCATCCATGCCCGGCGGGCCGCGGCGCGGTCTCCCTGGAGAAGATGGGCATACCCCAGCGACCAGTGAGCGTTGGCGCGCAGGAAGCGTTGGCTGGGGCGCAGAAACTCCAGGGCGCGGAGGGACTGGGCCAGCATGCCCGCGACGTCATACCGGGTGAGCGCCAGCGTCGCCCGCGCGGCGGCGATCTGCCCGACCAGGGCCCGGGTCTGGTCGTCCGCCGCGGCGTCGGGCAGGGCGGCCTCCGCCGCCAGGAGTTTCTCTTCCACACCGATCGTCTGGCCGTTGATCAGCAACATGGCGGCGTGCCGCCACCACAGCGAGGGCCGGGCATTCAGCACGTCCTTCGGCAACGATTCCAGCCAGTCCAGTATCGGCGTCACCCCGCTGCTCAGGTGCAGGGGAATCCCCCGGCTGTCGATCAGACGCTCGGCGCGCTCCACATCGCCGGCGGCCGCCGCGTGGCGAAAGGCCTCCAGCTGGAGGCCGTTGTCTTCGTACCACTGGCTGGCGCGCAGGTGCAAGGCGCGCATCTGGCTTTCCGCCTGGCCTGCCAGGGAGGCGAGGCTCTGGCGGAGCCGCTGCCGCAGCAGATCGGCAAAGAGGTGGTGGTAACGGTACCAGCGCCGCTCGTTGTCCAGCGGGACGATGAACAGGTTGGCGCGCTCGAGATACGCCAGAGTCTCCTGCCCGGAAACGGACGGGTCGAGCAGCACAGCCTCGCAGAGAGGGGCGCACAGCCGGCCGAGGATAGACGTGCGCAGCAAGAAAGCCTGGACGCTTTCGGGCTGTTGGTGCAGGACTTCCTCGACCAGATAGTCCATCACGAACTGGTGGCTGCCGGTGAAGGATTGGATAAAGGGGGCGGGGTCGGGCTGCCCGTGCTGGGCCAGGCCCTGCAACGCCAGCGCGGCCAGTTGCAGGCCCGCGATCCAGCCTTCCGTGCGGGTCTCCAGGGCGGCGATGTCGCCGGCCGTGAGGCGCAAAGCCATCACCCGATTGAGAAACTCGGCGGCCTCGCCGGCGGTAAAGCGCAGGTCGGCGGCGCGCAGTTCGGTCAATTGACCCTGGGCGCGCAGCCGGGCCAGGGGCAGCGGCGGGTCCTCGCGGGTGGCGATGATCAGGTGCATCTGGGGCGGCAGGTGCATGAGCAGATAGGCGAGGGCCTGATCCACGGCTTTGGCGTCGATCACGTGGTAGTCGTCCAGGACGAGGACGAAGTGATCCGCGATGGCGGCCAGTTCGTTGAGCAGGGCCGTGAGGAGCGGCTCGACTGGTGGGAATTGCGGGGATTGGAGCGCCGCCAGCACGCCGGCGCCAACCTGCGGGGCGAGCGTCTGCAGGGCCGCGACGAGGTAGGTCAGAAATCGCGCCGGGTCATTGTCGCCCTCATCCAGCGACAACCAGGCCACCCGAAAAGGAGGACGGGAGGAAGCAGAAGGAGGTCCGGCTGCGCTTACTTTTTCCGGCTTCCGTTCACCGTCATCTCTCAGGCTGACCCACTCACTGACCAGCGTGGTCTTGCCGAACCCGGCCGGGGCAGAGATGAGGGTCAGTTTGCGTCCAAAACCGTGGTTCTGGCGCAGGCCGTCGTTCAGGCGCGCGATCAGGCGTGGGCGGAGGACGACCTGAGGCCGGGGCGAAGGGATGTAGAGCTTGGTGGCTAACATCGGCGCAGACATAGATCACCCATCCCGCACACACCGCAACCTGGTGGTCGAGCCACGCGACAGAAGAGAATTATCAGGCAAGTGGGCCTGCTTGGCGAGTCGCGGGACGCGGTGGGTGCATCGCCGATGGTAGTCGATCTCCGGGCCGCCGCGCCTGGGCGCAACCATCTCCACCGTCGCCCCGGCGAAGGCCGGGGCCCAGAAGCTCCCGCTCTTCTGCGCGCGTCTGCGCCTGGAGGCCGGCTTTCGCCGGCATGACGGCGGTGATGGGTGTCTGACTGGCGGACGGGTCAGCCCAAAAGCCCGAAGGCACCCGACGCGGTTTCCCGGGACGGCTGGACTTGAACCAGCGGCCTGCGGGTTGTGAGCCCGGCCCGGCCAATGGGAACGCGGCCCATAGTTTGGTATCATGCGCCCTGTCATGACGTCCAGGCCCGCCTTTTATGTCCGTGATATCCCGGTCCATGGCGACGCGATCCTCTCGCCGATGGACGGCTTTTCCGATCTGCCCTTCCGCCTGATCTGCCGCGAACTGGGCTCGGCCATGTCCTACACCGAGTTCGTCAATGTGGACGAACTGGCCGCCACCCGGAAGAAGGACGCCAAGTGCTGGCGCAAACTTGAATTCCACCCCGGCGAACGGCCGATGACGTTCCAAATCTACGGCCACGACGTGGACCGGATGGTGGCCGTGGCCCAGCGGCTGCAGGAACTGCCGCCGGAGCAGAGGCCGGACATCATCGACGTCAATATGGGCTGTTACGTGAGGAACATCGCCGAGCGCGGCGCAGGCTCCGGCCTGCTGCGCTTCCCGGACCGGATCGAGGCGCTGTTCCGCCGCCTGTCTGCGGCGCTGCGTGTGCCGGTGACAGGCAAAATCCGTCTGGGCTGGGACGACCTCAGCCGCAACCACGTCGACAACGCCCGGCGCCTCGAGGATAACGGCGCCAGCCTGATCGCCGTGCACGGCCGCACGAAAAGCCAGGGCTACGGCGGGCAGGCGGACTGGGACGCCATCGCCGAGGTCCGGCAGGCCGTGCGTATCCCCGTCATCGGCAACGGCGACGTGAAGACGGCGGCCGACATCGCCCGCCTGCGCGCGCATACCGGCTGCGACGGCGTGATGATCGGACGGGCCGCCATCGGCAACCCGTGGATCTTCGCCGGCAAGGATCGCGCCCAGGTAACGCTGGACGAGAAGGTCCGGCTGATGCGCCGCCATCTGGCCCTCAACCTGGATTTCTACGGCCCGCGCTTCGGCCTGCTCTTGTTCCGCAAGCACGCGGCGCGCTACATCCACGGCCTGCCCGGCGAGGACCTCCTGCGCGTGCCGCTGCTGACGGCGACCTCCGTGCCCGAGTTCGACCGGCTGCTGGAGGCCGCCCTGAGCGGGGCGGACCTCGCCGCGCAGCCGGCCCTGGCCGCGGCGTAGAGCGCCCGGAGGCTCGGGACGATGCGACGCCTGGTGATCCCGCTCGTCGCGCTGGCGCTGGCCGCCTGCAGCCTGGCCCCCACACCGGCCGCCACCCGGGCCCCGGCCTCCGCCACGCCCGCGCCATCGGCGACCCTGCCGTCCGGTTCCGGCCTGACCTCGCCCACGCCCCGTCCCGGCGCGGCGACAGCCACCGCCTCGCCGCGCGCCCCCGGCCCGGCGGCGACGCCCACGCTGACTTCCGCGCCGGCGACGCCCACCCGGCGCGCCGTGGCGGCGGGCACGCGGCTGCCGGAGACGCAGCCCCTGACGCCCGACAACGTCGCCGCACTGTCCCGGCTGGCGCGCTGGCCCATCGGCCTGGCCGGCGTCCGGGCGCTGACCTTCTCGGCCAGCAGCCGCAGCCTGTGGCTTTCCGACGGCGACCTGGCTCAGGCCTGGCGCGTGCGCGACGGCGTCTTGATCCGGACTCTGCGCGGCGAGGCCCTCTCGCCGGATGGCCTGCTCAGCGCCAACACCTTCGGCCTGGCCGCGCAGGACCCCGGCGCGCCGGACAGCCTGGTCTATGTGCTCACCGACCTGGCCGGCGGCGTGGAGCGCAAGCGCTGGCAGGATGTCAAGCCCATCCTGGCCGAGGTCCGCAACTGCGGGCCCGGCGACTGCGCGGCGCTGCGCTTTGCGCCCGATGCGGGCACGCTGGCGGAGCTGGAGGACTTCTCCGCCGGGCGCCCGAACTCGGCGCCGACGCTGAAGGTCTGGCGGCTGGACGGCGTCCTCATCTGGACCGCGCCCGGCGTCCAGGCGTTCACCTACGCGCCCGATGGGATGCTGATGATCACGCGGCGCGCCACCGCGCCGCCCATCGACATCTGGCGCGTGCGCGACGGCGCCCGGTTGACTTCGCTCGCGCCGGGCCTGGTGGCCGGGCTGATGACCGTCTCGCCCGATGGCGCGCGTGTGGCGCTGTCGGATGGACGACAGGTGCAGGTCTGGCGCTGGGCCGAGGGCGCCCGGCAGGCCGCCTGGGAAGTCGAGGGCGTGATGAGCCTGGCGTTCAGCGCCGACGGCGCGCTGGTGGCCGGCGGTTTCCCGGGCCGGGTTGATTTCTGGCGGGCGGCCGACGGCGCGCGCCTGTTCACGCTCGACCTGCCGGGCGGCGACGGCCAGGTGGCGCTCTCCCCGGATGGCCGCGCGCTGGCGGTCGTCGCCGGCGAAAATCTGGAAATCTGGGGTGTGCGGTGAAGGTCCTGGCTCATCCATGAAATCCGCGTCTGGATTGCATTGTCTCTCGATCCCCACGCCCTTCCCCGTCGGCCCCGTTAACGTCTATCTGGCCGTCGGCGAGCCGCTGACTCTGATTGACACGGGGCCGAAGTGGGACGAGTCGCGCGCGGCGCTGGAGGCCGGCCTCGCCCAGCACGGCTGCCGCGTCGAGGACATCCGCCAGCTCATCCTCACCCACCATCACGTCGATCATGTCGGGCTGGCGGCCGAGATCGCCCGGCGCTCCGGGTGCGCGGTGCTCACCCACCCGCATAACACGCCGTGGCTGCGGGACTACGCCGCCGAACGCGGCCGGCACTTGCCTTTCTACCACCGCATCTGGCAGGAGGGCGGCGTGCCCGAGGACGTGATCGCCGCCATGGAGGCCTCCGGCGCGAGCATGCCGCGCTGGGCGGACCCCGTGACCCCGACCCGCGAGATCGGCGAGGGCGAGACCGTCGAGCTGGCGGGCGCGGCCTGGCGCGTCTACCACACGCCCGGCCATGCCGGCGGCCTGATCTGCCTGTGGGAGCCGGGGACCCGCACGCTGCTCGCCAACGACCATCTCATCCGCGATATTTCGTCCAACCCGACCCTCGAGCCGCCCAGCACGATGAACGGGCCGCGCCCGAAGCGCCTGGTGGAATATCTGTATCACATGCGCCGGATGGCGGCGCTGGAGCCGGCCCGCGCGCTGCCCGGCCACGGCGAGGTCGTGACCGACGTGGCCGGCCTGGTCCGGCATCGTCTCTCGTTTCACGCCCGCCGCAAGGAGCGCCTGCTGAAGCTGCTGGACGCCGGCCCGCAAACGCTGTGGGAGCTGGTCCACGCCACGTTCGGCGAACGGCTCACGCGCGGCATGGACTGGTTCCTGGGCTGCTCGGAGGTGCTGGGCCACCTGGACCTGCTGGAGGCCGACGGCGACGCGCACCCGGTCCTTCAAGATGGCGTGGCGCGCTGGACGAAGTGCGCCGGCTGACGAGTCGCGGGGTGCGTCGCGTGGAACCAGCAATTTGAGATTTCCGTCTACTTCGTGATGAGCACGCCGCCTGACCATCCAGAGCCTGCCCGCCAGCCGGGGCTGCCCGGCGCGACTCCGTTGGGCGATACGTCCGCCGCGCGCCCGACGCAGCGCGCCAAACCGTTCAAGTCCGAGAAG
>DAOUAB010000029.1:0-4318 GCA_034434015.1 Anaerolineales bacterium | reverse complement strand
CCGGCGCTGGCTGCGGCGTTTCCCGAGCGTGAAGGCCCTGGCCGCCGCCCCGCTTCAGGCTGTCCTGGCGGTTTGGGAGGGTCTGGGTTATTACTCGCGGGCCCGCAACTTGCACCGCGCGGCGCAGATCGTGGTGCGCGAGCACGCCGGCCGTCTGCCGCGCACGTTCGAGGCGCTGCTGGCGCTGCCCGGGATCGGACGGTACACGGCGGCCGCCATCGCCTCCATCGCTTTCGGCGCGGATGTGGCCGCGCTGGATGGCAACGTCAAACGCGTGCTGGCGCGCCTCTTCAACTACGCCGGCGACGTGAAGACGCCGCGCGGCGAAGCCCACCTGTGGGCGCTGGCCCAGAGTCTGCTGCCGCCGGGCCGCGCCGGCGACTATAACCAGGCCCTGATGGACCTGGGCGCCACCGTCTGCACGCCGCGCGCCCCGGCCTGCCCGGTCTGCCCGTTGCGTGAAGGCTGTCAGGCCCGGCAGTTAGGCGTGCAGGCGGAGCGGCCGACGCCCGCCAAGCGCGCGCCCTCCCCGCACCAGGCCCTGGCCGTCGGCGTGGTGCGCAAGGCGGGCCGTGTGCTCCTGGTCCGGCGCCCGGCCGGCGGGCTCCTGGGTGGGTTGTGGGCGTTCCCGTCGGTGGAGATCGGCGACGGCCTTCGCCCCGAGGCCGCCCTGGCGCGCGGGCTGCGCGCCGGTTACGGCCTCAGCGCCCAGGTCGGCGGGCGGCTGGCCACCGTGCGCCATGCGTACACCCATCGCCGGGTGACCGCCGCGGCCTTCGACTGTTTGTGGACCGCAGGCCGCCCGCTACCCGTTCGGGCCGGGGAACGAGTAAAATGGGTGCGGATCGCGGCCCTGGCGGACCACCCGATGGGCCGGGTGGACCGTCGTATTGCGCGCTCCCTCGAGGCGTGACGAGAGGCAAACATGCCGTTGACCCCACAGCAGTACTCGCACCTGATCGTGGCCGCCGACACGCATCCGGGCGAGACCGGCAAGAATAACGAAGATCGCTACACCGTGAAGTTCTTCCGCGCGCTGGATGGCCGCCCGGCGACGCTGGCCGTGGTCTGCGACGGCGTGGGCGGGCACCGCGCCGGCGAGATCGCGTCCGAGATGGCCGTCGAAGCGATCACCCAGCACATCGCCAACAGCGACAGCGCCGACTATCAGGCGTTGTTCTACGAGGCCATCGCCCAGGCCTCGCGCGCGATCGCCGACCTGGCCGACTCCAACCTGGACTACAAAGGCATGGCGACGACGGCCGCCGTCGCCCTGATCCACGGGTCGCGGCTGTTCACGGCCTACGTCGGCGACAGCCGCCTGTACCTCTACCGCCGCGCCGCCGATCACCTCCATCAGATCAGCGTGGACCATACCTGGCTGCAGGCCGCCGTCGAGCACGGCCTGATCAAGCCCGAAGACGCCCCGACGCACCCCAACCAGCACGTGCTGCTGCGCCATCTCGGCGGCCGCAACGACGCCAAGCCGGATTTCCGCATCCGGCTGTCCGAAGACGAATCCATCGAAGATTCGGAGGCCAACCAGGGCCTGACCCTGGAGCCGGGCGACGTCGTCCTGCTCTGCTCGGACGGCCTGAGCGACCTGGTGAAAGCCGACGAGATCGGCCAGGCCCTGCGAGATCTGACGCCCGAGCAGGCCGTCCGCGACCTGATCAACCTGGCCCGCCAGCGCGGCGGCTTCGATAACATCACCGTCATCGTCCTGCGCATGCCGGCGTGAGGCCGCCCCGCCTGCTCGCCTCCGGCGATTCCGCCGTCCTGGTCGTCTTCGGCGACGAGATCGATCCGGCGCTCAACCGGCGCGTCCACGCGCTGGCCGCCCATCTCCGGGCGGCCGCCCTCCCCGGCCTGGGAGAGGCGGTCCCCGGCTACGCCGCCTTGCTCGTGCATTACGATCCGGCCCGCCTCGACGAGGCCCAGGTTCAGGCGCGCCTGGCGCAGGCGCTGGACGCCCTGGCCGCCGAACCGGCCGGGGCCGCCCCCGAGCGCCGCTTCGAGATCCCGGTGCGCTACGGCGGCGCGGCCGGCCCCGACCTGGAGTTCGTCGCGCGGCACGCCGGCCTGACGCCGGACGAAGTGGTGCGCCTCCACGCCGGCCGCGATTATCTGGTCTATATGATGGGCTTCACGCCCGGCTTTGCCTATCTGGGAGAAGTGGACGCGCGGATCGCGGTCCCGCGCCTGGAGACGCCGCGCGTGCGCGTGCCGGCCGGCTCGGTCGGGCTGGCCGGACGCCAGACCGGCCTGTACCCCAGCGAGTCGCCGGGCGGCTGGCGTCTCATCGGGCGCACGGACGCGGCTCTCTTCGACCTGGGGCGTGAGCCGCCCTCCCTGCTGGCGCCCGGCGACCGGGTGCGCTTTGTGCCCGTCGCCGACTGAGAATGTTGATCGTCGAACGACCCGGCCTGCTGACCACGGTCCAGGACCTGGGCCGCTATGGGCACGAACGCTTCGGCGTGCCGGCCTCCGGCGCGATGGACCCCTTCGCCTTGCGCGCCGCCAACGCCCTGGTCGGCAATCCGGCCGCGGCCGCGGTCTTAGAGTTTGGGTTCGAGGGCGGGGCGCTGACCCTGGCCGACGACGGCCTGGTGGCCGTCACGGGCAGCGCGTCGGCGGTGCGCGTCAACGGGCGGGCGCGTCCGCTCTGGACCGCGCTCTACGTCCGCGCGCGGCAGACGGTGGAGATCGACCTGGCCTCCGGCGTCTGGGCCTACCTGGCGGTGCGCGGCGGCGTGGACGCGCCTCCGGTCCTGGGGTCGCGCGCCACCTACTTGCGCGGCGGGTTCGGGGGCTGGCATGGCCGCGCCCTGCGCGCCGGCGACCGGTTGCCGACCGGGCCGAGGCCGGACGCCCGCCCGCTGCTGGACCTGGCCGGGCGCACGCTGCCGACGGAACATCGTCCCGCGTACGCCGAGCGCGCGGTGGTGGAGGTCGTCCTGGGACCGCAGATCGAATACTTCACCGACGAGGCCGTGGCGGCGTTCCTGTCGGCGGAGTACGCCGTCCTCGCCGATTCGGACCGGATGGGCTATCGGCTGAGCGGGCCGTCGGTTGCGCCGCTGAGGGCCGACCTGATCTCGGAGGCCATGCCGCTCGGCGCGATCCAGGTCCCGGCCGGCGGCGGCCCGATCGTGATGCTGGCCGACCGTCCGACGACGGGCGGCTACCCGAAGATCGCGACGGCAGCCCGGGCCGACGCGCCGCTGATAGCCCAATGCCCACCCGGGGCCGGCCGCCTGCGCTTCCGGGCCGTGACCGTGGCAGCGGCGCAGGCCAGATACCGGGCGCAAGTGGCGCGGCTGAAATATATTCAAGGCCCTGGCGAGGCGGAGACTTTCATTTGAACCGCGAAGGCGCGCAGAACGCGAAGGATGGTCGGGGCGCGGCCTGGCGTCCTTTGCGTCCTGGCGGTGAAGCAGGATGCGGCGCATCGATCTAAACAGCGACCTGGGCGAGAGTTTCGGCGCGTACCGCCTCGGCGATGACGAGGCGCTGCTGCCGCTCATCACCTCCGCCAACCTGGCCTGCGGCCTGCACGCCGGCGATCCCGTCGTCATGGCGCGCACCGTGCGGCTGGCGAAACAGGCAGGCGTCGCTATCGGCGCGCATCCGGGCTACCCGGACCTGCAGGGCTTCGGGCGGCGCGCGATGACGCTGGCCCCGGACGAGGTGGAGGCGCTGGTGCTCTATCAAATCGGCGCGCTGGCCGCCTTCGCGCGCGCGGAGGGCGTGGCGCTGGCGCACGTCAAGCCGCACGGCGCGCTCTACAACCAGGCGGCGCGGGACCGGGCGCTGGCGGACGCCGTGGCGCGGGCCGTGGCCCGCTTCAGCCCGAGCCTGATCCTGGTGGGGCTGGCCGGCTCATGCCTGATCGACGCGGGCCGGGAGGCGGGCCTGCGCACGGCCAACGAGGGGTTCCCGGACCGGGCGTATAATCCCGATGGTACGCTCCGGGCGCGCCGTCTGCCGGGCGCCGTGCTGGACCAGCCCGAGGCCATCGCCGCGCATGCCGTGCAGCTGGCCGTCGAGGGGGTCGCCCTGGAACAGGGGCGCGCGCCGGTGGAGACGCTCTGCCTGCACGGCGACAACCCGGCCGCGGTGGCCGCCGCCCGCGCGGTGCGCCGCGCGCTGGCCGAACACGGCCTGCAGCTTTCCCGGCTTGAGTGACCGCATGGCGAACGACGACGGTTCCGGTTACACCCACCACGCCCTGACCGACGCGGCGCTGAGCTTTGCCGCGCGCGCGCACTCCGGGCAGATGCGCAAGGGCACCGACGTGCCCTACATCGTCCACCCG
>DAOUAB010000028.1:0-18369 GCA_034434015.1 Anaerolineales bacterium | reverse complement strand
TGCGCGCGCTGACCGGCGGCGACCTCTCCCGCCTGAACACGGCCCTGATCGGCCAGGCCGCGCAGCAGGGCGACGCGTTCTCGCAGAGCCTGTTAGCGGAGGCCGGACACTACATCGGCTACGCGCTGGCCAGCCTGCTGCACGTCTTCAACCCGTCCATCGTCATCCTGGGCGGCGGCGTCTCGCTGGTCGGCGACCTGCTCTTCGACCCGATCCGGGCCGCCATCCGCCGCTACGCCATGAACGACTTCTACTGGCGCGACGTCCCGGTGGTGGGCGCGGCGCTGGGCGACGACGCGGGCCTGGTGGGCGCCGGCGCGCTGGCCATGGAAGAATCGCGCGCGCTGGTGATGCCGGACCGGTAACGGCCGCCCCGCCGGGCCGCCCTCCCCGTTCGTTGCTCAAGAACAGCCGAGCTGGAGGCGCCAGGGAGCCGGGGAACCCTCCTTTGCCTGCCCCGCTCCCGACCCTCCGGCCCCGGTCACCACATGCGGAGATATCCTATGGTCACCAAACTCAACGTCCCCGGCCCGAAGGCTATGGCCATCCTGGAGCGCGACAACCGGTTCATCTCGCCCTCCTATCCGCGCGATTACCCGTTCGTCATGGACCACGGGCGCGGCACCGAGGTGTGGGACGTGGACGGCAACCGTTACCTGGATTTCGCCGCCGGCATCGCGGTGTGCGCCACCGGCCACAGCCACCCGGACGTCGTGCGCGCCATCCAGGCGCAGGCCGAGAAGTTCATCCACATCTCCTCCGACTTTTACCATGAGAAGTGGGCGGCGCTGGGCGAGAAACTGGACGAGATCGCGCCGTTCAAGGAGGACGCGCTGTGCTTTATGACCAACTCCGGCACCGAGTCGGTGGAGGCGGCGCTGAAGCTGGCGCGCTTTTACACCAAGCGCCCGCGCTTTATCGGCTTCCACGGCGGCTTCCACGGCCGCACGCTGGGCGCGCTGGCCTTCACGTCCTCCAAGGCCGTGCAGCGGCGCGGCTTCCCGCCGGCCCTGCCCGGCGTCACGCACGTCCCCTTCCCCAACACCTACCGGCCGCGCCTGCAGTTCGACGCCTCGCGCAGCGACTACGGCGAGGCCGTCATCAACTACATCGAGGACGTCATCTTCACCTACGAGGTCCCGCCGGACGAGGTGGCCGCCTTCCTGATCGAGCCGATCCAGGGCGAGGGCGGCTACGTCATCCCGCCGGATTCTTTCTTCCCGCGCCTGCGCCAGTTGTGCGACAAGTACGGCATCCTGCTGATCGCAGATGAGGTCCAGAGCGGCATGGGCCGCACCGGCAAGTGGTGGGCCATCCAGCACTGGGGCGTGGAGCCGGATATCGTCTGCATCGCCAAAGGCATCGCCTCCGGCATGCCGCTGGGCGCCATGATCGCGCGCAAGTCGATCATGACCTGGCCGCCGGGCGCGCACGGCAACACCTACGGCGGCAACCCCCTCTCATGCTCGGCCGCGCTGGAGACCATCCGCCTGATCGAGACGGGCTTCATGGAGAACGCCGCCGACGTCGGCCGCTACACGCTGGACATCCTGGACGAAATGAAGATGCGCCACCCGTCCATCGGCGACGTGCGCGGCAAGGGCCTGATGATCGGCGTCGAGTTCGTCCGGGACAAAGTGACCAAGGAGCGCGCCCCCGACATCCGCAACGCCGTGGTGCACGCCGGCTTCGAGCACGGCCTGCTGCTGCTGGGCTGCGGGCGCAACACCATCCGTCTCACGCCGCCGCTCTCGGTGGCGCCGGGCGAAATCGATGAGGGGCTGGAAATCTTCGAGCACGCCATCACCGTGGCCGAGCAGGCCGCCGGGATGCTCTAGAGCGAACCGCATGACGAAACTGTCTTTGGCCGGCCTCTTCCCGCCCGTCGCCACGCCGTTCAAGGAGAATGGCGACCTCGACCTGGACGCCCTGCGAACGAACCTCGAGCAGCTCAACCGGGAGCCGCTCGCCGGCTATGTGCTGGGCGGCTCCAACGGCGAGTTCACGTCGTTGACCATAGAGGAACGGCTGGAGGTCGTCGCCGCCGCCCGCGCTGTGACGCCGCGCGACCGGCTGCTGATCGGCGGCTCCGGCCTGGAATCCACCCGCGCCACGATGGACCTGACCCGGCGGATGGCCGGGCTGGGCGTGGACGCGGTGATGGTAGTGACGCCCGGCTATTTCAAGAACAAGATGACGCCGGCCGCGCTGGAGGCGCACTACCGCGCCGTGGCCGACGCCGCGCCGGTCCCGGTGATCCTCTACAGCGTGCCGGCCAACACCGGCGTGGACCTGCCGGCCGCCGCCGTGGCCCGGCTGGCGACGCACCCGAACATCATCGGCCTGAAGGACAGCGGCGGCGATATCACCAAGATCGCGCAGATGGTGCACGAGACGCCGGATGACTTCCAGGTGCTGGCCGGCTCGGCCGGTTTCCTGCTGGCGGCGCTGGCGGTGGGCGCCGTGGGCGGGGTGATGGCTCTGGCCAACATCGCCGCGCGGCCTCTGGCTGCGCTGCTTGCGAAATTCCAGGCCGGCGACCTGGCCGGCGCGCGCCAGGCCCAGTTGCAGCTCATCGAGGTCAACGCCGCCGTCACCGCGCGCTTCGGCGTGGCCGGCCTCAAGGCCGCCATGGACCTGTTCGGCTACCGGGGCGGCCGGCCGCGCCCGCCGCTGCTGCCGCTGGCGGAAGAAGAGACCCGTGTCCTGAAAGGGATCCTGGAAAAAGCCGGCTTGATCAACTGACAACGGCTTTGGAAGCGGATAAGCGGACGAGGACGGAGGGTCTGATCCGTTTTCGTCCGCTTACCGGCTTTGCCGCAGCGCGCCGCGCGACGCCCTCCGTCCTCGGCCGCCGCTACAACTGCCCCTCCCTCCCCCAGTTCGCCAGCAATGCCTGATATGCCGGGTCGGCGTAACGCTCCAGCCGGAAGGCGTCCGCGTACGGCGGCAGCGCCGCGCCGACGATGTGCGCGGCGAGCAATTCGCCGGCGGCCGGCGCCGCCATCAGGCCATAGCCGGAGAGCGCGCCAAGGACGTACGCCCCCGGCGACGGCAGCGGCCCGATCAGCGGCCGGTTCTCGCGCGTCTTGGTGTAATAACCGCCGTCGATGACGGGTCTGGGCGCGCGCCCGTAATAGGCGCGCAGGGCCGGGACCATCGTCGCCAGGCCGCGTAAGACCAGTTCCGGGAAAAATTCATCCTCCAGCGGGACCGGGATCACGGGCTCCACCGGGTGACGGTGATAGTCCCACAGCATCAGGCGGACCGGGCTGCCGGGCGGACCGTCCGGGCGGGCATGGACGCCGGCCGGCAGGGGCCCCAGCAGCCAGCGCGTGGTCTCGTCCTCCGCCAGGGCCGCGCGCTCGTCGTCGTCCCAGTCGAGGCGCTGCGCATCGTCCCAGATCAGCAGCGGCGCCTCGCGCGGGATCGCGCCCAGCGTGTCGGTGAAATTGAGTTTGAGATGGCGTTCGCAGTGGACGGGCAGGTCCACGCCCACCATCCGGGCGACCTCGCCCACCAGCGGACCGGCGGCGTCGACGAAATGGCGCGTCGCCAGGCGCTCGCCGCCCGCCAGCCGCACCGCGCACACGCCGTCCGCGTCCATCTCCACGCCGACTACGCGCCCGGCCAGCAGGCGCGCGCCGCGCTCCCGGGCCTGCTCCAGCAGCCAGGCGCCCAGCTGCTGCGCGCTGAACCAGCCCGCCCGGCGCGCATGCAACACGGCGACTGCGGCCTCGGTCAGGTAGGGAAAGTGCCGGCGTATCAGGGCCGGATCGAGGAGCAGATCGGCGCCGCCCGGTTCACCGGCGAACCCATCCGGCGCGGCGGGGTGGTAGCCCGGTCCGCCGGCCGCGCCGGGCCGGTGCACACGGAGTTCGCCCGCGCCCAGGGCCGCGATCTCTTCGGCCTCCCGGATCAGGGCCGGGAGGCGCTCCGCCTGCGCGGTCACGTAAACGTAGCCGCGCCGGTTGAGGTGGAAGAGGTTGCCGGTCGCCGCGGCCCACGCCTCCAACAGATCAATGCTGCGGTTCATCAGGCGGACCATGGCGTCGCCGGGGCCCGGCCACCAGTTGCGATAGGCTTCGGTAGACTTATCGCTAGTCAGGGAGAGCGGCGGGCGCTCATCGACCAGCACGACCGGCCGGCCGTGCCGCACGGCCAGGTGATAGGCCGTCGAGATGCCGGCGATGCCGGCGCCGCAGATGACGATCGGCGCGGACATCTCAGACCGAGGCCCGAATCTGTTCGGCCACGCGCTCACCGCTTTCCACGGCGCCCTCCATGTACCCCTGGAAGACGGCGGCATGCTCGCCGGCGAAGAACAGGCGCCCGGCGGGCGTGAAGAGCGTCTCCCAAAAACGCGTCACCTCGCCGGGGGCCAGCGCCATGTACGCGCCGCGCGTGTAGGTTTCGTTCGGCCAGGCGACGGTCGCCGCGCCCTCCAGCAGACCGCGGCTGCCCGGGAACAGGCGCTCCATTTCGGCCGCGGCCGCCGCGATCCGGTCGTCGTCGCTCAGGCGCGCGAAGGCCTCGCCCGGCGCCCCGCCCGTGTAGACGGTGAGGACTCCGGCCTCGCCCGGCTGGGCCTCGGTTGGCTCCCAGGTGCAGGCCAGCGGCGCGTCGTTCATCAGGCGCCCGCTCCAGCCGCGCGCGTGCCACCAGCGACGACGGTATTGCAGCAGCACCTTGGTCACCGACCCGTACGACACGCCTGCGACCATGGCGGCGTGCGCGGGCGGCAGCGGCGGGTCGAACTCGATCCGGCGCGCCGTCGTCAACGGGATCGCCAGGATGGCGTAATCGCCCGTGATCGTCTCAGGGCCGGAGGTCGTTTGATAGGTGACGGCGACGGCTGTCTCCCTCGCGCTCACGCGGACCACGGGCGCGTCCAGCCGGACGTCCGGCAGATCGGCCGCCATCGCCCGCGGCAGCCCGTCGTTGCCGCCCCGGATGCGGAACGAGCGGCGCTCAGCGCGCGGGTCGCGATCGCGATAATGGAGCGAGGCGTTGCGGGCCAGGTCCAGGAGCGAGAAACGCGCCGCCTCAACCGTGTACTCGGCCCGGAGATGGGAGGCGAAACCCAGCCGGGCGATGGCGGGCGCATCCAGGCCGTTCAGCCAGTCGGCGGCCGAGCGCGCGTCAAGCGCGGCGGCGTCCGGCGCGAGCGTGGGCCGGGCGGGATCGGGCACCTGCTCGCCCAGCGCCGCCAGCGCTTCCCAGATCCGGTCCAGCCCGGCGGCCAGGTCACAGCCCCAGACCGAAACGTCCCGTTCCCGGCCGAGGCGTCCCTCAAAAGCCGCCCACTCGCCGCCGGCCGCCGCCACGGCCTCCGGCTCCCAGCCCACGTCCACGCGGTCCAGCGCCAGGCCGAACTTGCCGGCCAGCGCCAGCATCCGGCCGTGGTCGGCGTTGATGAACTCCCCGCCGCCTTCGGCGTATTGCCCATGGCGCAGGCTGTCGCGGATGGTCCACACCCGCCCCCCCACCCGGCTGCGGGCCTCCAGCACCGTGACACGCCAGCCGGCGTGGTGCAGGTCGAGCGCGGCGGACAAGCCGGCCAGCCCGGCGCCGACGACGATGACGGTTTGAGAAGCGGGGATGGTCACGTACACCTCGCGCAGGCGCTACGGGTTACGGATGACGCCATACGGTTCACGCCGCCCGTATTGCGTATGAGATGAAGCGTCCCTTGCCGATCCACCACGAGTATACCCGACCGGCCGAGCGCCTGACCATTCGGCTAGGGCCGCGCCCCGGCAAGTGGGGGAGTGCGCGGGTCCCAGGCGCGTGCTAACCTGCAGGGCAAGGAGAAAGCGACGATGGGTGAACGGCTTAAGCAATTCTCGCAAGCATTGGTCGAGACGGTGAAAGAGGCCGGCGCCAGTGTGGTGCGCGTGGAAGGCCGCGACCGGCTGCCCGGCACCGGCCTGGTCTGGTCCGGCGACGGCCTGATCCTCACCGCCGACCACCTCCTGGAACGGGACGCGGTGCGCGTCGGGTTGCCGGATGGCGCGGTTGTGGCGGCTCAGGTGGTCGGCCGGGACCCGGGCGTGGACCTGGCGGTCTTGCGCACCCCGGCCAATGGTCTACAACCAGCCGCCTGGGCCGAGGCCGAGGCGCTCCAGGTGGGCGGACTGGTGCTGGCCCTCGGGCGTCCGTCGGATCAGGTGATGGCGACGCTGGGCGTGGTCAGCGCGCTGGACGGCGGCTGGCGCACGCCGTTGGGCGGCTTCATCGACCGTTATCTACAGACCGATGTCGTGATGTTCCCCGGCTTCTCGGGCGGCCCGCTGGTGGACGCGGATGGGCGCATCGCGGGCCTGAACAGCTCGGCGCTGACGCCCGGCCTGAGCCTGGCGGTGCCGGCGGCTACGGCGCGCCAGACCGTGGAGACGCTCCTGGCCCATGGCCGGGTGCGGCGCGGCTACCTAGGGATCGGGGCCCAGGCCGTGCAGCTGCCGGAGGCGCTGCGGAACGCGACGGGACAGACGGCCGGCCTGCTGCTGCTGAACGTCGAACCCGGCGGCCCGGCGGAGCGCGGCGGCCTGCTGCTGGGCGACACGCTGGTGACGCTGAACGGACAGCCGATGCCGAGCCTGGAGAAGCTGCTGGCGGTGCTGGGCGGCGAACTGGTGGGCCGGAAGGTGGCCGCGCGTGTGATCCGCGGCGGGCGCCTCAAGGACCTGGCTCTGGTCGTTGGGGAACGCCCTTAACCAAGAAGTCATCCGGTTCACCAACCAGACCGTTGAACGCTTCGCCGCCCGGCGTCTGCGTGATGAAAATCCATGAACATTCTGCAACGACTTAATCAAGACATGACCGGCGTCGTCGCGCAGGCGCGGCGCAGCCTGGTCCAGGTGAGCAACGGGTCCTCCGGGAATGGATCAGGCATCGTCTGGAGCGCAGACGGCCTGATCATCACCAACGCTCACGTGGTGCGGCGCAAGAACCTGCGCGTGACCCTGGCCGACGGCCGCGAGCTGCCGGCCCGGGTCCTGGCCCACGACCCGGAAAGAGACATCGCGGCGCTCAAAGTCGAGGCCCAGGGCCTGCCGGCCGTCCGTGTGGGCGACTCCCGCCGCGTCCAGGCGGGCGAATGGGTCTTCGCCATCGGCCATCCGTTTGGGGTGACCGGGGCCGCGACAGCCGGGGTGGTGATCGGCGGCGGCGACCGTCTGCCGGAGCAGGCGCGCGGCCGGGACTGGCTGGCCGTGGCCTTGCGGCTGCGGCCGGGCAACTCGGGCGGCCCGCTGGTGGATGCGGCCGGGCGGCTGATCGGCGTGAATACACTTATGACCGGGCCGGAGGCGGGCGGCGCTGTGCCGGTCCATGTCGTCCAGCGGTTCCTGCAAGACCACCTCCCCGCCTACGCTTGAGCGTCATCGCTCTCAAACGCCCGCCGCCGGAAGACGACGGGCGTTTTGATTCCGTTATAAACACATTTATCGTCAACGGCTCCCCTGACGAAATCCGGGTTAATTTGACATGGGAAGAACGGGTCATATAATGTAAACGTCCGTTCATAACTGATCCACAACCTAATATGCGTTTTGCAGGCACCACGCGACCCACACTCGCTGCGGGCCTGCCCTACCAGGCCGGAGTGTCTGCAGCAGCCAGTCGCAGGATGAGGTTTTGTTCTGCTGTCTGGTTTTTTGCGGCGACAGGGGGTTGCGAAAGGAGGTGACGCCCGGACGCAGCGATTCGTGGTTCACATCCGCATCCGATGTCCAGTGCGCGCCAGACCCGTGATCGGCGCGCCAGCGTAGATCCAGAGGACACAGGAGAGACACTTCGATGTCGCAACACGCTTCCATGCGCACCCCTCTCATTTCGACAGCACGTGCGCTGTTCGCCCTGCTCCTGGCCGTAGGACTGGCCGCGCCCTCCGCCGCCATCGCCCAGGACGGGCCTGCCGCGGACGGCGTCGCCAAAAGCCCGAACGGCGTCTACATCGTCTGGATGGCCGATCAACCCGTGATCGCCTACACCGGCGGCGTAGCCGGCTATCGCGCCACGGCCGTCGCGGAGGGCCAGCGGCTCGACACCACCCGGACCGACGTGCGGCGCTACGCCGCCTATCTCACCAGCCGCCAGAACGCCGTCGTTGCGGCGGTCGGCGGCCAGAAGCTGTACAACTACCGCTACACCTTCAACGGCGTCGCCGCCCGGCTGACGACGGCCCAGGCGGCGCGACTGGCGGCGACGCCCGGCGTCCTGGCCGTCATCCCGGACGAGGTCCGGTACATGGACACGGTGACGACGCCGACCTTCATGGGCCTGACCCAGCCCGGCGCTCTGTGGGACCAGCTCGGCGGCCCGGGCAACGCCGGCGAGCACATCATCGTCGGCATCATCGACTCGGGCATCTGGCCCGAGAACCCCAGCTTCGCGGACGATGGCAGTTACCCCCCGCCCGGTCCGCGCTGGAGCGGCGTCTGCCAGACCGGCGAGGACTGGCCGGCCGGCCTGTGCAACAATAAGCTGATCGGCGCCCGTTACTACAACGCCGGGCAGGGCGGCAACGCCGGCATCGACGCCACCCGCCCGTGGGAGTTCAACTCGCCGCGCGACTACCACAGCCACGGCTCTCACACCGCCGGCACGGCCGCCGGCAACCACGGCGTGTCGGCCGTCACCCTCGGCACCGACCTGGGCCAGATCAGCGGCATGGCGCCGCGCGCCCACATCGCCGTGTACAAGGCCCTGTGGTCCACGGTGGACGGCTCCACGGCCGGCGGGACGACGTCTGACCTGGTGGCCGCCATCGAAGACGCCACCTCCGACGGCGTGGACGTCATCAACTACTCGATCAGCGGCAGCCGCACGACCTTCACCGACCCGATCGCCATCGCCTTCCTGAACGCTGCGGCGGC
This sequence comes from Anaerolineales bacterium, assembly GCA_034434015.1. Lineage (GTDB taxonomy): Bacteria > Chloroflexota > Anaerolineae > Anaerolineales > UBA6663 > SpSt-583. The sequence continues at coordinate 9,490 of DAOUAB010000028.1, read as the reverse complement.
CGGCATCTTCGTCTCCGCTTCCGCCGGCAACAACGGCCCGGGCGCCAGCACCGTCGCCCACAACCTCCCGTGGGTCACCACGGTGGCGGCCGGCACCCATGACCGCTTCTACACCAGCTCGGTCACGCTGGGGAACGGCTCCACCTATGCCGGCGTCTCCAACGGCAATGGCACGCCCATGTTGCCGCTCATTCAATCCACGGCGGCCGGCCTGCCCGGCGCGAATGCGGAACAGGTCCGGTTGTGCTACTCCACTGTGGATACTGGCGGAACGCCGGTCTTGGATCCGGCCAAGGTCGCCGGCAAGATCGTGCTGTGCGACCGCGGCGTGACCGCGCGCGTGAATAAGAGCCTGGCGGTCATGGAGGCCGGCGGCGCGGGCGTGATCCTGGCCAATGTGACCCCCGGCTCGCTCAACGCCGACATCCACTACCTGCCCACCATCCACGTGGACGAGGTCGTCGGCGCAGCCATCAAGGCCTACATCGCCTCGGCCGGCGCAGGCGCCACCGCGCAGATCGCCCCGGGCCAGCAGGTGACGGCCGAAGCCCCGGCTGTGGCCTCCTTCTCGTCGCGCGGCCCGGCCCTGGCCGGCGGCGGCGACCTGCTCAAGCCCGACATCATGGCCCCCGGCGTCGACGTCCTGGCGGCCACCTCGCCGGCCATCGCCGGACGCGACTTCGACTTCTTCAGCGGCACGTCGATGTCCGCGCCGCACGTGGCCGGCTTCGCGGCGCTGCTCAAGCACCGGCACCCGGACTGGACGCCGGCGATGATCAAGTCCGCGCTGATGACCACCGCCGGCCAGACGACCAACGCCGGCAACCCGATCCCGGGCAACCCCTTCGGCTACGGCGCCGGGCAGGCCCGTCCGACCTCGGCGGCCGATCCGGGCCTGGTCTACGCCGCCCGCGCGCGTGACTGGGTCGCCTTCCTGTGCGGCCAGGGCCTGGTGACCGACCCGCGCTGCCCGGCCATCGCCATCGACGCCAGCGACCTGAACTACCCGTCCATCGCCATCGGCGACCTGGCCGGCATCCAGACCGTCCAGCGCACGGTGACGAACGTCAGCGGCGCCAAATCCACCTACACGGTCGCGGTGAGCGCGCCGCCCGGCATCGACGTCCTGGTCTCGCCCACCACCCTGACCCTCGGGCCCGGCCAGTCCAAGTCCTACACGGTGAAGTTCACGCGCACCAGCGCAGCCCTGAACGCTTATGTGTTCGGCTCGCTGACCTGGAGCGACGGGCAGCACAGCGTCCGCAGCCCCATCGCCGTCCGGCCGGTGGCGCTGGCGGCCCCGGCGGAGGTGAGCGGCAGCTACACCGTCACGTTCGGCTACGACGGCAGCTTCTCGGCCACGCCGCGCGGCCTGGTCCCGGCCGTCACGTTTGCGGGCACCGTCACGGACGATCCGGGCGACGACTTCGTCCCCGGCGGCCCCGGCACCGTGTCCTTCGACGTGGTGGTCCCGGCGGGCAGCACCTATGCCCGCTTCGCGCTGTTCGACGAGTTCACGGACGGCGCGGATGACCTGGACCTGTACGTGTACCGCGGCACCACGCTGGTCGGCCTCAGCGGCGGCGGCACCTCGGCCGAGCAGGTGAGTTTCGTCAACCCGGCCGCCGCCACGTACACGATCTGGGTGCACGGCTATGCCACCGACGGGCCGGACTCTAACTTCACCCTGTTCACGTGGGTGCTCGGCTCGACGGACGCCGGCAACATGACCGTGAGCGCGCCGACCACGGCGGTCCTGGGCGCCACCGGCGCGATCAACCTGAGCTTCAGCGGCCTCACCCCCGGCGTCAAGTACCTGGGCAGCGTGGCCTACGGTGGAGCCGCCGGCATGCCCAACCCGACCATCGTGCGCGTGGACCCGTAACCCACGCTCAGTCAACGGCCGGCCTCCCGTTCTCTCCAGGAGGCCGGCAGCTCCCGTGTGAGCGAGGGCCCCGACGGCGGCCCGCAACTCGCGCAGCCAACACGGGTGGTGGGAACGGAAACATCCCACCACCCGTCGGCTTAAGAGAGGACCCGCCCATGCACCGTACTCTGACCAGGCTGGGGGTTGCGCTGGCGCTGCTGGCCTCGCTGACGAGCGCCGGGCCGGCCCGCGCCGCGCCGGTCGTGGCCCAGGACGCCGGCGCCGCCACGTATCTCCTCCTCACTGCGAACAGCCGCCTGCCGGCCGGCCTGTCCGAAGGGGTGAGCGCGGCGGGCGGGACCGTGCTGCGCGCCATCCCGGAGATCGGGGTCCTGGTCGCCGCCTCCGCCGAGCCGGCGTTTCCCCTGCGGGCAGCCGACCTCCCCGGCGTCTGGTCCGTCGCGCCCAACGTCCAGGTCAGCGTGATCGACCCTGGCGGGCGCGCGGCGGTGAGCGTGAACGCCGGCGCGATCGGCGATCCGCCCTTTAGCGGCGACGACGATTTCTACTATGACCTGCAATGGGGCCATGCCGCCGTCAACGCCCCCCAGGCCTGGAACGCCGGCCGACGCGGCGCGGGGGCGCGCGTGGCCATCCTGGACACCGGCTTCGACCTGGACCACGTCGACCTGGCGCCGAACATCAACCTGGCCCTGAGCGCCAGCTTCGTCCCCGATGAAGGCCTCTCCTACGCGCTGCCGGACGCGTTCAGCCACGGCGCCCAGATGGCCGGCATCGTGGCCGCCGCCGACAACGCCTTCGGCCTCATCGGCGTCGCGCCGGAGGCCGAGCTGGTGCTGGTCAAGGTGCTGCGCGACACGGGCGTGGGCGAGTTCGACTGGCTGCTCCGGGGAATCGTCTACGCGGCGGAGGTCGAGGCGGACGTCATCAACCTGGGACTGGGCGCGCTCTTGCCCGCCCGCAACCCGGACGGGTCGCACAACGTCTCGGTCGCCGTCTTGCGGGCGGCGCTGGCGCGCGCCGCCGCCTACGCCTTCGAACGCGGCGCGACGCTCATCGCCGCCGCCGGCAACGACTCCCGCAACGGCGACGCGGACGACGGCCTGATCCACCTGCCCTCCGACGCGCCCGGCTTCATCTCGGTTGCGGCCACCGGCCCGCTCGGCTGGGCGCTGGACCCGCACATCGACCTGGACATCCCCGCGCACTACACGAACTACGGCGTCCGCGCCATCGACTTCGCCGCGCCGGGCGGCAACGTGGACTTCGACCTGCTCGCCAGCGGGCGGATTTGCACGCTGCCCGGCGTCACGGCCCCCTGCTCCGTGTTCGACCTGGTCCTGAGCACGGGCAGCAACCTGGATCCGGGCCTGCCGACCTACTTCTTCTCGTCCGGGACCAGCCTGGCCGCGGCTTACGTCTCGGGTGTGGCCGCCCTCCTCATCGGGGCGCATGGCGGCGAGTTGAACCCGGCGCTGGTCCGGCAGGCCCTCCGGCGCGCCGCCGACGACCTCGGGCCGCCGGGCCGGGACGCGTTTTACGGCTTCGGGCGCGTCAACGCCGAGGACCTCGGGCCGCCGGGCAGGGATGCGGCCTGCGGCTCCGAGCACGATGACCTTGAGGCTGGCGGCCGGCCGGACCGGGGCCGCGACTGCGGACGCCCGGACGACGTCCCCGGCCGGCCGGGCCGAGGCGCGGGGAATGACCGGACGCGCGTCGGCGTCTTCGGCCCATGACGCCTGTCACTTGCCGATCACCAGGCAGGGGGCTATCATCCCCGCGATGATCGACCTGCTGCTCGCCAACCCCCTGCTGCTGCTCTTCCTGGTCGTCGCCGTCGGTTACCCATTGGGCAAGATCAAAGTGGCCGGGAGCAGCCTCGGCCTGGCGGCCGTCCTCTTCGTCGGCCTGGCCTTCGGCGCCCTGCACCCGGACTTGAAACTGCCGGAGCTGGTGTATCAACTCGGCCTGGTGTTGTTTGTCTACACGATTGGGCTGAGCAGCGGTCCGGGCTTCTTCGCCTCGTTCCGGCGCAAGGGCCTGCGCGATAACGCGCTGGTGTTCGGCGTGCTGCTGGCCGCGGCGCTGTTGACGCTCGGCCTGGGCGCGGCGCTGGGCCTGAAAGACACGTTCGCAGCCGGGATGTTCGCGGGCAGCCTGACCAACACGCCCGCGCTGGCCGGCCTCCTCGACCAGCTCAAGAACGTCGTGCCGCAGAGCGCGCGCGACGCGGTCCTGGCCGAGCCCGTCATCGCCTACTCGCTCACCTATCCGGTGGGCGTCGTCGGCATGCTGTTGATGATCAACGTGCTCCAACGCGCCTGGCGCGTGGATTACGCCGCCGAGGCCCGGCACGTGCAACTGCCCGGCGCGATTGACACCCAGCTTCAGACGCGCACCGTGCGGGTGACGCGGGCCGAGTGTGTCGGCCGGCCGCTGCACGAGCTCGTGCGCGCGCACGCCTGGCGCGTCATCTGCACCCGCCTGAAGCGCAACGGCGCGCTGGCGATCGTCACCGGCCAGACGCACCTGGCGCCGGACGACCGCGTCACCATCGTCGGCGCGCCGGACGAGGTGGAGCGCGTGACGGCCGCCCTGGGCGAGACGGCCCAGGAGCACATCGAATGGGACCGGGCCGAGCTGGACTACCGCCGCATCTTCGTCTCGAACCCGCGCGTGGCCGGGCGCCGCCTGCGCGACCTGAACCTGCCGCAGCAGTTCGGCGCGCTGGTGACGCGCGTGCGGCGCGGCGACCTGGACCTGCTGCCGGACGCCGACACCGTGCTCGAACTGGGCGACCGGGTGCGTGTGCTGACGCGCCGCGAGCAGATCGAGGCGGTCACCAAATTCTTCGGCGACTCTTACCGGGCCGTCAGCGAAGTCGATATCCTGGCCTTCAGCCTGGGGCTGGCGCTGGGCCTGCTGCTGGGGCTGGCGCCGCTCCCCCTGCCTGGCGGCGTGACGCTCAAGCTCGGCCTGGCGGGCGGTCCGCTGGTGGTGGCCCTGATCCTGAGCGCCCTCGAGCGCACCGGGCCGCTGGTGTGGAGCGTGCCGTACAGCGCCAACATGACGCTGCGCCAGATCGGGTTGGTGTTGTTCCTGGCCGGCGTGGGGACCCGGGCGGGCTACGCGTTCGTGAGCACGCTGTCCCAGGGCAGCGGCTGGACGATCTTCCTGGCCGGCGCAGCGGTCACGCTGGTCAGCGCCCTGGCGCTGCTCTGGATCGGCTACCGCGTGCTGAAGATCCCGATGGGGCTGTTGACCGGCATGCTGGCCGGCTTGCAGACGCAGCCGGCCGTGCTTGGTTACGCCGTCGAGCAGGCGCGCAACGACCTGCCGAACATCGGCTACGCCACGGTCTACCCGCTGGCGACGATTGCCAAGATCATCCTGGCCCAGGTGGTGTTGGCGCTGTTGTAGGTCGAATTCAGCTCGAGTGTTCGCGGCCCGGCAGACGCCCGGCGCGGCGCGGGCGGCCGCGCTCCGGATAGAACGCCGGCAGCCCAAAATCCCGGCCGCTCAGCCACCACAGCCCGATCCCCAGGATCACAAACGGAAAAGCGACCACTGCCAGGAGCCAGACCGGCGTCTCGCCGCCGGCCTGGGCGACTGGGCCTGTGGCGGCGGCCGGCGTCGAGGTGGGCGGCGGCGTCAGGCTGGGCGCCGCCGTCGCCACGACCACCACCGTCTGCACCTGGACGACCGTCTGGACAATGACCACCGGCGTCGGCGGGGCCTGGGTCTGAGACGGCGCCGGCGTGGAGGTGGGCGGCAGCGCCGTCGGGCTTGAGGTGGCGGTGGAGGCCGGCGCGCGCGTGGCGGCGGGCCGGGTCGCCGTGAGGGTGGCGGTCGGGGCCGCCGGCCCGCCGCCGCCGGAGGGCGGCTGAGTGGGTTGAGCCACCGACGTGAGATATTGATCGGTGGCCGAGAGGGGCGGCCGAGGCGAGGGCGCCTGGGCCGCCGCCGGAGAGGCCGGCGGCGCGAAGGCCAGGCTCAGCGACCACGCCATCACCCCCAACAGGCCCAGGCTCAACAGGCGGCGTTGCATCGCTTACTCTCCCTCTCTGCCGGTCCGGGCCGGCCGGCCCGGCTGGACGGGCCGCGGCAGCCAGATCGTCAGGTCCGCGGGCTGAGGCGCCCAGATCGAACCCGGCTCGGCGGCGCTCGTCAACCCCAGCGGCCCAAAACCCGTCTTCGAGAACCGGTTGTTGGTCTCGTCGCTTTCCTCGACCGCGCCGGCGGCCACGCCCGGGTTCCAGCTGTCCACGTACAGGTAGAGCGCGCTCGTTCCGGATGGGAAGCCGGGCGGCAGACCCACACATCGCGCCGGGTTGTCCGGGTTCTGATCCCAACACGTGTTCGGCCCGTAAAAGCTGCCCGGCGTCGAGGTCAGCGTGCGGGACTGGCCCGGCGCCAGCGGCGTCGTCACAAACCACGCCAGGCCCTTGCAGGTGGCGGACTGGCACAGGCTGTCCCAGGGTTGATTCGAGGCGGTCGGCGGCGGGTCCGGGTTGATATAGAAGTCCACCCAGAAGCTGCCGGCGGCTGCGGCCCCCTGGTTGGTGATGACCACCGTGATCACCACCGGCTGGTTGGCGGCCGGGTTGGCCGGGTTGAGGCTGAAACTGCCGACCAGGTCCGGCCGCGGCCGGAAATCGCGCGTGACTACCGGCAGCAGGACGAAGTGCTGCGCGGCGTTGACCGAGATCGTCACCAGGGCCGTCGCCGCGCCGCCGTTGCCGTCGGAGACCGTGTACGTGAACGCATCCGTGCCGGCGAAGCCGGCCGCCGGCGTGTAGACCACGTGGGCCCCGCCGCCCGGCGACGCCGCGCCGTGCGCGGCCGCGCCCACGGCCGTGATCGTGAGCGTCTCGCCGGTGTCGGGGGCGGCGGAATCGTTGGCCAGGACGTCCAGCACGTTGCCGGCGCTGTCCGCCGCGACCGCGACGTTATCGGCGACGGCGGTGGGCGGGTCGTTGACGGGCGTCAGGGTGATGGTGAAGGTCTGTGGGGCGGAGGTGTCCTGGCCGCCGTTCGCCGTCCCGCCGCTGTCCTGGAGCCTCGCCGTCACGGTCACGACCCCGTTGGCATCCGGGGCCGGCGTGAAGGTCAGCAGGCCGTTCAGGCCGTCGGCGCTGCTCACCGCCGGCTGCGCCGTGAACAGGCCGGGCGTCGTGTTGGTCAGGGTGAACGTCAGGGCCTGAGCGCCCTCGTTGACGGGCCCCGCCGAGATGTCGGTGGCCCAGTTGAAAAAGCTCACCATCCCCGAGTCTTCGGGCACAGTCAGGTTCTGGCCTTTGACGAAAGACGGCGGGTCGTTGACCGGCAGGACCTCCAGGGCGACGGCGGCCGTCGCCGTCAGGCCGGAGGCCGTGTCGGTGATGGTGTAGGCGAAGGCGTCCGGGCCAAAATAATCGGCGGCCGGCGTGTAGGTGAGAGGCGCGCCGGCGGTCAACGCGCCGTTGGTGGGATCCGTGAAGCTCAGCACACTCAGGCTGCCGCCGTCGAGGCTGAGGTCGTTCCCGAGGACGGCCAGCGTCGCCGGCAGATCCTCGGTGACGGTGAAGGCGTCGCCGGCCGCCAGCGGCGCGTCAGGCTCAGGCGTGATGGTGAGCGTGAACGTCTGCGGGGCGGAAATGTCCACGCCGCCGCCGGCCGTCCCGCCGCTGTCGCGCAGCGTCACGGTGACGGTGGCTGAGCCGTTGGCGTCCGGCGCGGGCTGGAAGGTGAGCGTGCCGGCCGAGTCGAGGGTCGGAGACGCCGCGAAGAGCGACGGGGCCGTATTGGTGACCGTGAACAGGAGGCTCTGGGCCGCCTCGTCCGCCGGACCGGGCGAGAGCGAAGTCGCCCAACCCGGCAGCGTCTGGAAGGGGGCGTCCTCGGCCACAGTGAGCGTCGGGCTGAGGACAAAGGTCGGCGCGTCGTTGACGGCGGCCACGGAGATCGTGAACGTGTGCGTGATCGAGGTGTCTACGCCGCCGTTCAGAGTACCGCCGTCGTCCTCGGCGGACACGAACACCAGGGCCGAGCCGTTGGCGTCCGGGGCGGGCGTGTACGTCAACGTCCCGGCCGCGCTCACCGCCGGCGCGGATGAGAACAGGGCGGGGTTGGTCGTCGTCACCGCGAAGGTGAGGGTCTGGCCGGACTCGTTCGGGCCCGGGTCCAGGGGCAGCGCCCAGCCGGAGACGGCCTGCGGCGCGGCGTCCTCGGCCACGGCCTGGTCGCCGCCATTCGCAAAGCCCGGCTGGTCGTTGACCGGGGTCAGCGTGACGGTGAAGGTCTGCGCGGCCGAAACATCGACGCCGCCGTTCGCGGTCCCGCCGTCATCCCGGAGTTGCACGCTCAACGCGACCACGCCGAAGGCGTCCGGGGCGGGGGTGAAACTCAGCACGCCGGTCCCGCTAGCGATGGCGGGCGCGACGGTGAAGGACAGCGGGAACGTCGGCGTCACCAGGAAGGTCAGGGCCTGGCCGACTTCATCGGCGGCCGTCGCCGGCCCCGGCCGCAGGTCGGTCGCCACCGGCGCCGTGAACGGACCCGAGTCCTCAAGCACGGCCGCGCTCGTCGTGGAAAGCGTGAACGACGGCGCATCGTTGACGGCGCCCACCGTGACCGTGACCGTCGCCGTGTCGGTCTGCGCGCCGTCGCCGACGGTGTAGGTGAAGACCGCCGGGCCGTTGAAATCGGCGGTGGGTGTGAAGGTGAGGCTGACGCCCGTGAAGCTGGCGCTGCCATCGGCGGGCGCCCCCACGGCCACAATGGTCAGCGTGGGGGTGTCCGGGTCCGCATCGTTGGCGCGCGGGTCGAAGGTCAACGGCGTGTCTTCAGGCGTCGCCGCGAGGTCGTCGAGGGCGTCCGGCGGGTCGGCGTCCGGCGTGAGCGTAATCGTGAAGGTCTGCGGCGGGGACGTGTCCTGGCCGCCGTTCGCCGTGCCGCCGTCGTCCTGGAGGCGGACGGTGACGGTGGCCGAGCCGGAGGCGTTCGCCGCCGGCGTGAAGGTCAGCGTGCCGGCGGCGTTGATAGCGGGCAGCGCCGCAAACAGACTGTCAGCGGTCGTCGTCAGCACGAACGTGAGCGCCTGGCCGGATTCGTCGGCCGGGCCGGGCGAGATGGCCGTGGCGAAGGCGGCCTGCGTGAACGGGCCTGAGTCTTCGGCCACGCTGATCGAGTTCGTCGCGAGCGTGAACGACGGCGCATCGTTGACGGCGCGCACCTGGAGCGTGAAGGTCTGCGGCCCCGATTCGTCGAGGCCGCCGTTCGCGGTCCCGCCGTCGTCCCGGGCGGTGACGTAGACCGTGGCCGTGCCGGAGACGTCCGCGGCCGGCGTATAGGTGAGCGCGCCGGCGGCGTTGACGGCGGGCGCGGCGCTGAACAGGCCGGGGTTGGTGCTGGTGACGACGAAGGTCACGGCCTGGCCGGCCTCGTTGGCGGGGCCGGGCGTGATGCCGGTCGCCCAGCCGGGGGCCATCTGCGGGCTGGCGTCCTCGTTCACGATCTGGTCGGCGCCCTTCGTAAACGCGGGCGGGTCGTTGACGGCCGTCACCGTGACCGTGACGGTCGCCGTCGCGAGGCCGCTGCCGTACAGGTCGGTCATGGTGTAGG
>DAOUAB010000027.1:0-7569 GCA_034434015.1 Anaerolineales bacterium | reverse complement strand
CCAGGCCGAGCCGCAGGGCGCGGAAGGCGGCCGGGAGAAGCTGTCGCGGCTGGCCGAAAAGCTGGCGGCCGGGCGGCGCGCCAAGGACCTGGAAGTGGCCGAGCGCCTGGAGAGGCAGCGCGCCGAACGCGAAGCCGCGCAGCGCGAGGTCGCCCAGAAAATGGAGGAGCGCCGCTCGCGTCAGCCCGGCACGGGTCCGCTGCGCCCAGGCACCGGCCCACTGAAACCCAAGACCGGCCCGCTGCCGTCGCCCGAGCCCGCCGCTGCCGAGCCGGCTGCGCCGCCGCCGGCAAGACCGGCGCCGCCCGCCATCCGCGTGCCGAGCCGGCTCACGCGCAGCCGCAAGGGGCGGGGCAAATCGCCGTATGCGGGCCAGCCGCCCGCTGATCTGCTCGGCCAGGCGCGCGAACGCGCCGCCGCCGGCGATGCGGCCGGCGCCGCCGACATCTTTGGCTACCTGATCCACCACGGCCATGCGCTGCCCGAGGTCATCGCCGAGCTCGAGTCGGCGACGCTGAATCAACCGAACGCCGCGCCGCTCTTTCAAGCCCTGGGCGACGCCTATATGAAGGGCAACCAGCTCCAGCGCGCGCTGGACGCCTATCGCCAGGCGCTGGCCCAGCTCTAAGCGCGGTCCCGCTGCTGTTGCGACGAGTCGCGCGGCGCCCCGTGCGGAGGCGCGCTGACACTGCGCCTTTGTGACAAAAATAACCTGGCCGGGTATAATCGCGCGCATGAGCAAACGAGAAGAACTTCGCAAAAAACGACAGGAGGCCGCCCGCCGGCAGCAGTTCATGGTGATCGGCGTCGTGGCCCTGGCCGCCATCGTGGTGGCCGGCATCCTCATCTGGCCCAACCTGCAGCCGGTGGGAACGATTGTCACCGCCGAGCCGGAGGAATTTCCACTGGCGGATGGCTCGTCGATGGGGCCATCGGACGCCCGGGTGGTCATCCAGGAGTTTTCTGACTTCAAGTGACCGTTCTGCGCGCGATTAGCGACTGGCGCGGTGCGCCAGATTAAGGACACGTACATCGCGACAGGTCAGAGTGTCCGGCTTGAATACCGGCACTATATCGTCATCGACGGCAACGTCGGCGGCAACGAATCGCGCCGCGCGGCCGAGGCCAGCGAATGCGCGGCCGAGCAGGGCAAGTTCTGGGAGTATCAGGCCATCGTCTTCGCCAATCACACCGGCGAGGCGGTCGGCACGTATCCGGACCGCAAACTCAAGGCCTTTGCCGAGACCATCGGCCTGGACACGGCCGCCTTCAACACCTGTTTTGACACGGGCCGCTACGCCCGCGAGGTGACGTCCGACGAGGCGCTCGGCCGGCAGCTGGGCGTGAACAGCACGCCGACGGTTTTTGTCAACGGCGTGCGCGTCAACAATCCGCTCGACTTCAACGAGATCAGCGCGCTGATTGATGCGGCGTTGGGCCGGTGACGGCCTGACGCGGCCGGCGCCTCACACCATGCCGCGCCGATGCGCTCCTCAAATCCCGCCCGCCGCTCCCGCCACCCCGACGGCGGAGCGCCTCTATCCACCCCAGCCGAGCCGACCCCGGTCGGCTCTTTTTTCGCCTCGTGATGGCCTGCGCCTATGCCCACCCTGCGCCTGCCCGGCCTGATCGATCCCCATGTCCATGTCCGGGACCTGGGGCAGGCCCACAAGGAGGACTGGGACACCGCCACGGCCGCCGCGCTGGCCGGCGGGATCACGACGATCCTGGCCATGCCCAACACCCAGCCGCCCATTGTGGACGCCGCCGCGCTGGCGCGCTATCAGGCGGCGGCGCAGGCCCGCGCCCGCTGCGACTACGGGCTGTATCTCGGCGCGGGGCCGGACAACGCCGCGGCCCTGGCCGCGCTGGCGCCCCGGGCCGCCGGCCTTAAGCTCTATCTGGACGCGACCTTCGGCGACCTGAAAATGGACCAGCTCGACCGGCTGGTGGCGCACTGCGCCCACTGGCCGGCGGCCGCGCCCCTGGTGGCGCACGCCGAGGGCCACAACCTGGCCGCCGTGATCCTGGCCGCGCACCTGGCCGGGCGCTCGGTCCACATCGCCCACGTCAGCCGCCGGGACGAGATCGAGTTGATCCGGGCGGCGAAGATGAAGGGCTTCGCGGTGACATGCGAGGTCTGCCCGCACCATCTCTTCCTGACGCTCGCCCAAAGCGGCCTGCCGCCCGGCTACAGCGAGGTCCGCCCGCGCCTGGCGGCCCAGGCCGATGTGGACGCGCTGTGGGCCAACCTGGACGTGATCGACTGCTTCGCCACCGATCACGCGCCGCACACCCGCGCCGAGAAAGAGGGCGCTCACCCGCCGCCCGGCTATCCCGGCCTGGAGACGGCGCTGGCCCTCTGGCTCACGGCCGTCCACCAGGGCCGCCTCACCCTGGACGACGTCGTCGCCCGCATGCACCTTAACCCGCGCCGGATTTTCGGCCTGCCGGAGCAGCCGGACACCTGGATCGACGTGGACCCGGACCTGGCCTGGACGCCGCGCGGCGCGGCCCTGTTCTCGCGCGCGGCCTGGACCCCGTTTGAGGGCCGGCCCCTGCGCGGCCGGGTCACGGCCGTCACCTTGCGCGGACGCCCGGCCTTCGACGGCGAGAGGGTGCTCGCCGCGCCGGGGGCGGGCCGGAACGTCCGCTCGTCATCCCTCGAAAGCTCGCCCCAACTGGAGACTGGAGACTTATGACCCTGCCTTCGCACCTCCAAAACGTCCACCTGCCGCTTGGCGACCAGCGCACCGGGCGCTTCTACGGCAAGGACATCCTCTCGGTGGCCCAGTTCAGCCGCGACGACCTGGAGTACATCTTCGGCGTGGCCGAGGCCATGCGCACCATGGTCGCCCACATCGGCGCGTTCGACCTGCTGAAGGGCAAGATCCTGGCCAACCTGTTCTACGAGCCGTCCACCCGCACTTCGTCGTCGTTTCTGGCCGCCATGGAGCGCCTGGGCGGCAGCGTCATCCCGATCAACGAGGTCCGCTATTCGTCCGTCTCCAAAGGCGAGTCGCTGCCGGACACGGTGCGCACCCTGGAGTGCTATGCCGACGTGATCGTGCTGCGCCATCCCGAGACCGGCTCGGCCGCCATCGCCGCCGCCGCCGCGCGCAAGCCCATCATCAACGCCGGCGACGGCATCGGCGAACATCCCACCCAGGCCCTGCTCGACCTGTTCACCATCCGCGAGGAGCTCGGCCGGATCGACGGCCTGACGGTGACGATGCTCGGCGACCTGAAGTACGGGCGCACCGTGCACTCGCTGGCCAGGCTCCTGGCGCTCTTCGACGTGCGCGTCCGCTACGTCTCGCCCGACATCCTGCGTATGCCGCCCGACCTGGTCGCTCAACTGCGCGAGCGCGGCCTGTCTCAGGCCGAACACAGCACGCTGGACCCCGTCCTGGCCGAGACCGACGTGCTGTATGTGACGCGCGTGCAAAAGGAGCGCTTCGAGGCTCTGGACGAGTACGAGTCGGTGAAGAACGCCTACGTCATCACGCCCGAAACGCTGCGCCGGGCCCGGCCCAAGATGGCGCTGCTGCACCCGCTGCCGCGCGTCGGCGAGATCGCGCCCGAGGTGGACGACGACCCGCGCGCCGCCTACTTCCGGCAAATGGAATACGGCCTGTACGTGCGCATGGCGCTGCTGGCGATGGTGTTGGGGAAGGCGTAGAGACGAGCCGGCGGCCCGTCTCTACGCTACGAACACATCCATGGAAACCTTCTTTTCATTACTGGAACGTCACGTCCAGACTCAAAGCACCCTGCTCTGCGTGGGCCTGGATCCGCACCCGGGCGATCTGCCGCAACCGACCGCCGAGGCCGCGCTGGATTTCTGCGTGCGCATCGTGCGCGAGACCGCGCGCTACGCCGCCGCCTTCAAGCCCAATGCCGCCTTCTTCGAGGCGTACGGCCCAGCCGGCTGGGAGGCGCTCAAGCTCGTCATCGAGGCCGTGCAGGCGGAGTCGCACCGCCTGGGCTCGGTCATCCCCGTCATCCTGGACGCCAAGCGCGGCGATATCGCCTCCACCGCCGAGGCCTATGCCCGGTCCGCCTTTCAGCAACTCGGCGCGCACGCCGTCACCGTCTCGCCCTACCTCGGCCGCGACGCCCTCGAGCCTTTCCTGGCCGACCGCGAAAAAGGCGTCTTCGTGTTGTGCAAGACCTCCAACCCGGGCGCGGACGAAATCCAGGCGGTGCGAGTCGTTGTCGAGACGCACGAGCGCGCGTCGCGAGAGCTCATGTACGAACACATCGCCGACCGCGCCCAGGCCTGGAACACGAACGGCAACCTCGGCCTGGTGGTGGGCGCCACCGACCCGGCGGCCCTGGCCCGCGTCCGCGCCCGCGCCCCGGGCCTGTGGTGCCTGGTCCCCGGCCTCGGCGTCCAGGGCGGCGACCTGGAGGCGGCGCTCGCGGCGGGGCTGCGCCCAGACGGGATGGGATTGCTCCTCAACGCCTCGCGCTCCATCGCCCGCGCGCCCAAACCGCGCGAGGCGGCGCGGGATTTGCGGGATGAGATGAATGAACTGAGACGGGCCCGCCAGCAAGGGGGCCGAGGGACGGAGGCGAGAGGCTCCCCTGCTCCCCTGCCCACCCGCCCGCTCGCACAGCTCGCTCAGGACCTGATCACCAGCCAGTGCGTGAAGTTCGGGACGTTCACGCTCAAGTCCGGCAAGCCATCACCCATCTACCTGGACCTGCGCCGCCTGGTCGCGCACCCGGCCATCCTGAAGCGCGCGGCCCGCGCCTATGCCCAGAGCCTCGCGCCGCTGGCCTTTGAGCGGATCGCGGGCCTGCCCTACGCCGCGCTGCCGATCGGCACGGCCGTGGCCCTGGAGATGAACGTCCCGCTCGTCTACCCGCGCCGCGAGGTCAAGGATTACGGCACCCGGGCCGCGGTCGAGGGCGACTATCAGCCCGGCGAAACCGTCGTCGTCCTGGACGACCTGGCGACCACCGGCGGCACCAAGCTGGAGGCCATCCAGAAGCTCGAGGCCGTTGGCCTGAAGGTGCGCGACATCGTCGTGCTCGTCGACCGTGAGCAAGGGGCCCGGGAGACGCTGGCCGCCGCCGGCTACCGGCTGCACGCCGTCGCCACCCTGCGCGAACTGCTCGACGCCTGGCGGGCCTCCGGCGCGGTCACGCCCGAACAACACCAGTCGGTGCTGGCGTTCCTGGCCGCCGAACAGGCGGAGGCGCGATGACCAGCGTCAACTTCGACCGCGCCGCCGGCTTCTATGATCAAACCCGGCTGTTGTCCGCCAGCCTGGCCCGGGTAGGCCTGCCGGCCCTGCTCGCGGAAGCCGGCCCGTCCGGCCGCCTGCTCGAGGTCGGCGTGGGCACCGGGCGCATTGCGGTGCCGCTCTGGGAGCAGAACGCGCGCCTGGTCGGCTGCGATATCTCGCGCGCCATGCTCGGCCGCCTGCTCACCAAACACCCCGGCGCACCGGTGGCGCTTGGCGACGCCCACCACCTGCCCTTCCCGGCCGGCCGGTTCCAGATCGTGCTCACCATCCACGTCCTGCACCTGGTGGGGGACTGGCGCGCGGCCCTGCGCGAGATCCGGCGCGTGCTGGCGCCCGGCGGCCGGCTCGCAGTCAGCGGCCACGCCGACGACCCGGCCTCGTCGGCCTATCAACTGCGCGAGTTCTGGCGCGCGCGCGTCGAGGCCCACGGCGCCACCTGGCGGCGTCCCGGCGTCCAGGAACACGACGAGCTGCTGGCCGAGGCGGCGGCGCTGGGCGGCCGAGTGGCGCGCCGGATCGACCTGCCCGTCGAAGCCCCGCCCTTCACCCTGCGCACCGCGCTGGACGCCATCGCCAACCGCGTCTCCTCAGATGCCTGGAAAATCCCGGACGACGTCCTGCAAACCTCGCTGCGCGAGGCCACCGCGTTCGCGCTGGAACGCTTCGGCGATCTGGACGCACCCTTCGACCGCCCGGGCCGGGCCTGGCTGGACCTGATCACGTTCGACACCTGACGCCCCGCATGTACGACCGCCTGCGCCCCCTGCTCTTCCGGCTCGATCCGGAAGAGGCCCACCGCCTGACGCTGGCCGCCGTCGGCCTGTCCGGCGGCCTGCTGCCGGTCCGCCTGACGCTGCGCGCGCTGTTCGAGAGCGACGATCCGCGCCTGGCGGTGGAGGCCTTCGGCCTGCGCTTCAAGAACCCGGTCGGGCTGGCGGCCGGCTACGACAAGAACGGCGCGGCCGTGCGCGGCCTGTGCGCGCTCGGCTTCGGGCACGTCGAGGTCGGCACCCTCACGCCCCAAGCGCAGGCCGGCAACCCGCGCCCGCGCGTCCACCGCCTGCCCGAGGTCCAGGGTCTGATCAACAGCCTGGGCTTCCCCAACCTGGGCGCGGAAGAGGTGGACGGGCGACACTGGCGCGCCCAGGCCCAGGCGAGCGGGGCGCGCGTCGGCGTCAACATCGGCAAGGGCAAGGACACGCCGTTAGAACGCGCGGCCGAAGACTATGTTCGTCTGCTGCGCCGCTACCACGCCTGCGCCGATTACCTGGCCGTCAACGTCAGCAGCCCCAACACGCTGGGCCTGCGGCAGTTGCAATCGCGCGAGTATCTCAGCGGACTGCTGGGCGAGATCGCGCGCGCCCGCGACGCCCTGACCCCGCGCGTCCCGGTGCTGGTGAAGATCGCGCCGGACCTGACCGAGGGTGAGATCGACGACACGCTGGACGCGATCACGGCCGCCGGCCTGGACGGCGTCATCGCCACGAACACCACCGTCAGCCGGGAGGGCCTGCCCGAGCGGGCGCGCGCCCTGAAGGGCGGGCTGAGCGGCCGACCGCTGCGCGACCGCGCGACCGCCGTCATCCGTTACGTGGCGCAGCGCACCGCTGGGCGCCTGCCCATCGTCGGCGTCGGTGGGATCATGCGCCCGGACGACGCCGTGGAGAAACTGGACGCCGGCGCGGCGCTGGTCCAGGTCTACACCGGCCTGGTCTACGCCGGCCCGGCCCTGGTGCAGCAGATCAACCGTCGGCTGCTGAGAAGGTGAGCCATGCCCAAAGCCCTCCTGTCCGTCCACGACAAAACCGGCCTGGCCGAGTTCGCGCGCAGCCTGCACGGCCTCGGCTGGACGCTGATCGCGTCCGGCGGCACGGCCCGGCGGCTGCGCGAGGCCGGCCTGCCTGTCACCGAGGTCGGCGATTACACCGGCTCGCCCGAGATCCTGGGCGGGCGCGTCAAGACCCTGCACCCGGCCATCCACGGCGGCCTGCTGGCCCGCGCCAGCGACGCGGACCGCGCCGACCTGGAGAAACTCAACTTCGACTTCATCGACCTGGTCGCCGTGAACCTGTACCCGTTCGAGGCCACCATCGCCCGGCCGGACGTGACGCTGGCCGACGCCATTGAGAACATCGACATCGGCGGCGTGGCCCTGATCCGCGCGGCGGCCAAGAACCACGCGCGCGTGACGCTGGTCACTGACCCGGCGGATTACGAGACGGTGCTGGGCGAATTGCGCCGGGGCGCCGTCAGGCCGGAGACCCGGAGACGGCTGGCCGTGAAGGGCTTCGCGCTGACCGCTGACTACGAC
>DAOUAB010000026.1:0-28878 GCA_034434015.1 Anaerolineales bacterium | reverse complement strand
CAGCGAGGACGACAACGTCCTGGCCCAGGGCGTGGAGGGCTCCCCGTACGCCCTCGGTTACTTCGGCTACGCCTACTACGCCGCTGAAGCGGGCAAGCTCAAGGCCGTGCCGATCGCCAAGGAAGACCCGGCCCAGGCGGTGGCGCCCGATCTGGCGGCTGTGAACGCCGGCACCTACCCGCTGGCCCGGCCGCTGTTCATCTACTCGGACGCCGAGATCATGGAGGCCAAGCCGCAGGTGGCCGCGTTCATCCTGTTCTATCTGACCAACGTCAACAACGAGATCCTCGACGTCGGGTACTTCCCGGCGAGCGACAACGCGCTCGGCGATGCCATGGCCAACTGGCTGGCCGGCGCGGGCATGACCCCGTAACCCACAACCGACGGAGAGAGGGCCGGTCGGGGCTGCGGCTCCGACCGGCCCCCGCAGCGGCCTGCAGCGCGGACGGGCGCCGCAGGCCGGGGAGAACACCTTGAAACGAACACCGTCCTTAACGAAACGATGTCCCGGAAGCGCCCACCGAACCGGCCCTCGCCCCACCCAGCCCCTTCGCGGCGCGCCCGCGCCTCTGCCAGGCCAGGCCTGATCGGGAACATCGTGCGGCAACTGTAACAGGAGATCAGGATGGAACAGACCACCAACTTACCTGTCGGGCTGGCCGAAGCGATCCCGGCGGCGGCCCAACCCTCCGACCTGCGCCGCCGGCCGCGCATTCTCGAGACCCTCATCCAGAGCGCGCTCTTCCTGGCCGGGGCGCTGTCGATCGCCATCACGGCCAGCATCGTCATCGTCCTCGGCCAGGAGTCGCTGCTCTTCTTCACCAACCCGGAAGTCAGCGTGGTGGAGTTCTTCACCACCCTCCGCTGGCAACCGGCCATTTTGCAGTTCGGCGTCTGGCCGCTGGTGACCGCCACCCTGATGACCAGCTTCATCGGCATCCTGGTCGCCATGCCGCTCGGCCTGATGGCCGCCATCTTCCTGAGCGAATACGCTTCGCCGCGTGTGAAGGGCATCCTCAAGCCGACGCTGGAAGTGCTGGCCGGCATCCCGACCGTCGTCTACGGTTACTTCGCCCTGACGTTCATGACGCCGCTGCTGCGCGCCGTCTTCGGCAGCGACGTGGTGCAGATTTACAACAACGCCTCGGCCGGCATCGTCATCGGCATCATGATCATGCCGCTGGTCACGTCGATGAGCGAGGACGCGCTGAGCGCCGTGCCGCGCGCGCTGCGCGAGGGCGCCTACGGGCTGGGCGCCACCAAGCTCGAGACCGCCGTCCAGGTGGTGGTGCCGGCCGCCTTCTCCGGCGTCGTGGCCGCGTTCATCATCGGCGTCTCGCGCGCTTTCGGCGAGACCATGATCGTCGCCATCGCCGCCGGCGCGGGCCCCAAGCTCACCCTCAATCCGTTCGACTCGGCCGAGACGATCGCCGGCCACATCGTGCGCATCAGCGGCGGCGACCTGAGTTACGCCTCGCTGGACTACGAGAGCCTCTTCGCCCTGGCCCTGGTGCTGTTCGTCATCACCCTGGGCCTCAATCTGATCAGCCGCCACATCGTCGAGAAATTCCGGGAGGCGTACGAATGAGCGCCGCCTTCTCCCCCCAGCCCGCCGCGCCCCTGCCGGAGGGCGCGCAACTGGCGGCCCACATGGCCGCCCGGCACCGCGCCGGCTGGATCTGGCAGGGCCTGTTCCTGCTGGCGACGTGCGTCGGCATCATCGGCCTCTCCGCCCTGCTCTACAACGTGGTCAACAGCGCCTTCGGCTTCGTCGCCGTCGTCGAAAAGGTCGACCCGGCGACGCTGGCCGAGCGCCCGTTGGAAGAACTTACCAAGGATGAGCTCGTCGCCATCCTGCAGGCCAACCTCTCGCGCGGCGCATTCAACAAGCTCGATAAGGACCAGGCCTTCGCCGACCGCTCGCGCGAGAACGTGCTGGAGGTGGTCTACGAACGCGTGGTCCAACTCGAAGTGGAAGAGAGTTACACGCTGTCCGAGTCGCTCTTCAACCGCGCCGCCATCGCGGCCGAGGTGGCCGCCGAGTACCCGGAGGCGAAACTGGAGTGGCGCTCCTGGCTCACGCCGCAGTTCGTCACCACGCCGATGTCCAGCAAGCCGGAATATGCCGGCGTGCGGACGGCGCTGCTGGGCTCGCTGGTCCTGGTCGCGCTGACCATCGCCTTCGCGTTGCCGATCGGCGTGATGGCGGCCATCTACCTCCAGGAATACGCCGGTCGAAACTGGATCAACAACCTGATCCAGACCAACATCTACAACCTGTCCGGCGTGCCCTCCATCGTGTACGGCATGCTCGGCCTGGCGGTGTTCGTGCGCACCCTGGAGGCGCTTACCAGCGGCGCCATGTTCGGCGTGACCGACTCGAACGGGCGCACCATCCTGTCGGCCGCCATGACCATGGCGCTCCTGATCCTGCCGATCATCATCGTCAACGCCCAGGAGGCCATCAAGGCCGTGCCGGACTCCTTCCGCCAGGCGGCCTACGGCCTGGGCGCCACCAAGTGGCAGACCGTCTGGCACCACGTTCTGCCCAACGCCCTGCCCGGCATCCTCACCGGCAGCATCCTGGCGGTCTCGCGCGCCATCGGCGAAACCGCGCCGCTGGTGGTCGTCGGCGCCTCCACCTTCATCACCGCCGACCCGGACAGCCCGTTCGCCAAGTTCACGGCGCTGCCCATCCAAATCTATAACTGGACCGCCCGGCCGCAGGCCGAGTTTCGCAACATCGCCGCCGCCGCCATCCTGGTGCTGCTCGCCCTGCTGCTCACGCTCAACGCCACCGCCATCCTTCTGCGCAACCGCTTCAGCCGCCGCGTCTATTGACACTCGCCGAGGTCGTCCTACCATGACTATGATCAACGTCGCCGCATCCATCGCCGCCCGGGCCGCCAACGGCCACGGCGGCGACAGCGCGCTGGCGATTGAAACGCGCAACTTCCACTTCTATTACGGCAGCTTCAAGGCCATTCACGACGTCAGCATGCAGGTGCAGGCCCAGAAGATTACGGCCATCATCGGGCCGTCCGGCTGCGGCAAGAGCACGCTGCTGCGCGCCTTCAACCGCATGAACGACTTCGTCTTCGGCGCGCGCGTCGAGGGCGAGGTGCTCATGCACGGCCGCAACCTGTACGCGCCCGAGGTGGATCCGGTGGAGGTCCGCCGCCGCATCGGCATGGTCTTCCAGAAGCCGAACCCCTTCCCCAAGAGTATCTACGAGAACATCGCCTGGGGCGCGCGCATCAACGGTTTCCGGGGCAGCAAGGCGGACATGGACGACCTGGTGGAGCGCTCGCTGCGCGGCGCGGCGCTGTGGGACGAGGTCAAGGACAAGCTCAAGGAGAGCGGCTACAGCCTGTCCGGCGGCCAGCAGCAGCGCCTGTGCATCGCGCGCGCCATCGCCATCAAGCCCGAGATCATCCTGATGGACGAGCCGTGCTCGGCCCTCGACCCGATCGCCACGCTTAAAATCGAAGAGCTGATGCAGGAGCTCAAGAAAGACTACACGATTATCATCGTCACCCACAACATGCAGCAGGCCGCGCGCGTCTCGGACTACACGGCGATGATGATGCTGACCGAAGACGGCAAACGCTCCGGCACCGTCATCGAGTTCGACGACACCCAAAAGATTTTCACCCGGCCGAAGGACAAACGGACCGAGGATTATGTGTCCGGGCGGTTTGGATAAAGCGCCGCATAACGGGCCGCCTCTGAGAGGCGGCCGCGCTCACCCGTCACCCGCCATTCATCACCCTCCGCGGAGGCTCTATGCCTGGCAAAGCCAAAGTCCTCTTCCTGTGCACCGGCAATTCCGCCCGCAGCCAGATGGCTGAAGCCTTCTTGCGCCATTACGCCGGCGACTCGTTCGAGGCCTACAGCGCCGGGCTGGAGCCGAAGGGCCTCCACCCCTACACCGTCCGCGTCATGGAAGAGCGGGGCGTGGACATGAGCAGCCACCGCTCCAAGAGCGTGCGCGAATACCTGGGCTACGTCAACTTCGGCTACCTGATCATCGTCTGCGCCGACGCCGAGGAGAAATGCCCGGTGGTGTTTGTCGGGGTGAGCCAGCGAATGTTCTGGCCGTTCGAGGATCCAGCCGCATTCCCTGGACCGGAAGACGAAAAACTGGCTAAGTTTCGCGCGGTGCGCGACCAGATCGACGCCCGGGTCCGCGAGTGGCTGGCGTCCCTGAACGTGGCCGTCGCCGGCCCGCTCATCGCCTGAACCCGCCGACTTGAGGAGCTTCGCCATGCGCCTTGCCATCCTGTCCGACATCCACGCCAACCTGCACGCCCTGGAGGCGGCCTGGGCAGACCTGGAGGCTCAGGAGCCAGACGCCGTCGTCTGCCTGGGCGACCTGGTGGGCTACGGCGCCTACCCGAACGAGGTCATCGACTTCATCCGCAGCCGCGCGGTCCCGACCCTCATGGGCAACTACGACGACGGGGTCGGCTTCGACCGCGATGACTGCGGCTGCATCTACAAGGACCCGGCCGACGACGCGCGCGGGAAGCAGTCGTTGCTGTGGACGCGCGCACGCGTCACGGACGACCGCAAGGCGTATCTGCGCGAGCTGCCGCTCCAGATCCGGCGCGACCTCGCCGGCCAGCGCCTGCTCTTCGTCCACGGCAGCCCGCGCAAGATCAACGAGTACTTGTACGAGGACCGGCCGCTCTCGGTCTTCGAGAATATCGTCCGCGTCGCCGAGTGCGACCTGCTCTTTTTCGGCCACACCCACCTGCCCTATCAGAAGCAGGTCGGCGGCACGCTGCTGGTCAACACCGGCTCGGTCGGCAAGCCCAAGGACGCCGACCCGCGCGCCGGCTACGTGCTGGTCGACTTTCATGGCCGGCCGCAGGTGGAGTTCCGGCGCGTGCCCTACGACGTCGCCGCCGCCGCCCAGGCCGTGCGCGCCTCCGGCCTGCCCGCCCATTTCGCCGATCTGCTCGAGACCGGCGGGGTCGCCCGCCGGGCCGATCCGGCCGCTTCGCCCACAGGTGCGCTATGACCGCCTACACCGCTCCGGGCAGCCTGATCGCCGCCGGCCACCACCACGCGGCCTCGCACGCTTCATTCTCGGTCCCGGCCCGGCACAACCCGCGGCTGCAGGCCCTGCTGGACCGCATCAACGCCGACGACGAACTGCGCCAGCTCTGGCGCTGCGCCAATGTCAACGCCGTCGACCGCCTGGGGCTGAGCGACCACGGCGAGACCCACATCCGCATCGTCGCCAACGCCGGCCTGCGCCTGCTGCGCCTGCTGATGGAGGCCGGCCAGACGGCCAGCCTGGTCGCCGACCACGGCCTGACGCGCGAGGACGCCGAACTGGCCGTGGTGCTGGCCGCCGCCCTGCACGATGTCGGGCTGGTGGTACACTACGAGCGCCATCACGAGTTCGGCCTGGCGCTGGCTCACGAGAAGGCGCGCGCGCTGCTCACCGGCCTGTATGGGGTCCGCGAGCGCACCATCCTCGTGGCCGAGGTGCTGCACGCCATCGCCGCCCACTTCGACGGCCTGCCGTGCCTCACGCTGGAGGCGGGCGTGCTGCGCGTCGCCGACGCCCTGGACATGACCAAGGGCCGCTCCCGCGCGCCCGAGGCCGCGAACGCGGCGACGTCGATTGACGAGGTCCTGCTGCTGCGCGGCGAGACCCGCCCGGTCCGCATCGAGATCCGCCTGAACCACGCCGCCGGCCTGGCGCACGCCGACGATCTGCTGCGCCGCCGCCTGGTCGGCTCAACTCTGGCCGAACAGGTGGAGGTCTTTGCCCGCATCGATCACCCCAACGAGAAACGCCTTATCCCGCTCAACGCCGCTTGAGCTGGCCTGGAGGAGAAGCCCGTGACCCATACGATCCGTTCTCAGTTTGACCGCGAACTGCGCTCCGTCCAGGACAACCTCCTGCGCATGGGCGGCCTGCTGGATGAGGCCATCGCGCGCTCCATCCAGGCCCTGGCCGAGCGCGACCTGCGGCTGGCGCGCCAGATCGTGGTCGACGACTTCAAGGTGAACGACCTGCGCTTCAAGATCGAAAACCAGTGCCTGACGCTGATCGCCACGCAGCAGCCCACGGCCACCGACCTGCGGACCATCATCGCGGCCATGAATATCATCCTGGACCTCGAGCGCATGGCCGATCACGCCGCCGGCATCGCCAAGATTGTGCTCAAGATGGGCGACCTGCCGCTGATCAAGCCGCTGGTTGATATTCCGCGCATGGCCGACGAGGTCCGCGGCATGACCCGCACTGCGCTGGACGCCTACATTGCCCGCGACGTCGATACCGCCAAGAGCATCGCCAAGCGCGACGATGTGGTGGACGAGCTGTATCACCAGGTCTTTCGCGATCTGGTGACCTTCCTGGCCGAGGACCGCACCGCCATCAACCGGGCCCTGCATCTGCTCTTCGCCGCCCACAACCTGGAGCGCATCGGCGACCGGGCCGTGAACATCGCCGAACGCGCGATCTACATCGCCAGCGGCGAGATGAAGGAGCTCAACACGCCGGTCGAGGAGCCGGAAGTCAGCGGGTTGAATTGAGGCGGCTTAACGTCGTTTTGACGCCGCCTTGACCTGGCAGGGATAGTCTTTCCTCAGGCCTATCTTCCCAGGAGGCGGCATGTCCCCGCTCGAACCCACTGCCCGCGATGACGTCTGGGGCCAATTGCAGCAACCCGCCCGCCTGGCGGGCGGTGAGCCGCGCCTGCGCCTGCTGCTCGCGGCCCTGGACATGAACTGGCGGATCGAGGAGCCGGTGTATCTCCGGCCGCGCTGGGGGGACGGCGGCGGCCGCGTCTACCATTTCATCCTGCACCGCCCCTGCGACGTCCCGCGCCTGATCACCGTCCCCGAGACGCCGACGGTGGAGGCTTTCGTGCGGGCCGAGGGGTTGCGGGTCGTCTCCTGACCGGTCAGCCCCCGCCTTCCAGCAACTCGCGCAGCCGAGGGTGATCGGCGTACACGCCCCGGTATTCGGGCGGCAGAAGCGCCGCGATCCGGCACATCACCTGGTCCGTGTACTCGGCCAGGACGTCCCCCGTGGCGCGGCCGTTGGGCGGCAGGCGAAACGGCGGGCCGATGACCATCCGCACCGGCGTGCGGCGCAGTCGCCGCAGGTTCTCCGTCAACCGCTCCGTGCCTGAAATCGCCACCGGCAAAATCGGGACCCCCGCCCGGTCCGCCAGGTAAGCGGCCCCGACTTTGCCCGGCTGCAAAGACCGGGCCCGGCTGCGAGTGCCTTCCGGCGCCATGCCCAGCGGCTGGCCCGCGCGCAGCGCCGTCAGCGCCTGTTTGATGGCGCTCAGGTCCGCCTCGCCGCGCGCCACCCAGATCACGCCGACCGTCTCCACAAGCTGCCGGATGCCGAAGACGCGCCGCCATTTGTCGGCCACGAACACGATCATCTGCCGGGGGAAATGGACATACATCACCGCCGGATCGGCGATGCTGAGGTGGTTGACCACGGCCACAAACGCCCCGTCGCGCGGGACATGCTCCAGGCCGATGACAACGGGCCGGAGCAGCAGCCAGCTCAGGAACTGAAACACCCGCCGCACCAGGGCGTAAACGGCCGGGGTGGCCTTTGAGATGTGCGCGCCGGTCATGGCCTGCCCTCCGCCAACACGATCCCCCGCGCTGCCGGCCCGGCCACGGCCAGCGCCGACAGGTCGAAGCGCGCCGCCTCGCCGGCGGCCAGACCGGCGTCCAGCGTCGCCTGCCGGAAACCGACGACCGCGCCCGCGGCGTCGTACAGCACCAGCAGTAACCGCACCGTCCCGGCCGCGCGCTCGTCCACATTCCGCACCACACCGGCCGCCCGCCACGCCTCCCCAGCCGCGCCGTTCGTCTCCACCACGGCCTCCAGCCGCACATAGCGCGCCGTCAGGTCCGCCAGAGGATAAGCCGCCGCCACACTCGCCCCGGTGGCCGCCACCTGCCCGGCCGGCGGCGGGTCTGGGAAGACGGCGGCCAGGGGAAGCGCCCCCCCCGGCGGGATCACGTCCAGGCCGGGCAGGGCCATGGCGTCGGCCAGCGGCAGGCCGTCCGCGCCGGCCAGCGTGATCCGCGCTGTGACGGCTTCCAGGGCGACCTCGCCGGGGTTGCGGGCTTCGACAAAACAGTACAGGACGCCGCTGGGCGTCGGGGCGCAGGCGGGCGCGGATAACGTCAGCGGCATCGGCGTCGGCGCAGAACCGGCGGACGGTCGGCTCGGGCCGCCCGACCCATCCCCGGCCGGGATGATGAGCACCGCGCCGACGCTCAACGCCTCCGGCCGCACCCCCGGATTAGCCTGTTGCAGCGCCTCGAGCGAGAGGCCGTAACGGACCGCCAGGCCGATCAGCGTCTCGCCGGCCTGGACGACATGCGTGACCGGCGTCGGAGGCGGCGTAGGCGAGGCGATAATGACCGGGGTAGCGGCCGGAGCCGGGCGGGTGGAAGTCGCGCCCGTCGAGGGCGCCGGCCAAAGGGTGGCGGTCGGGGAGGCCGGGGCCGGAGGCGCCGCGCAGGCCCCACCGACCACGGCCAGGACGACGAACCAGCGCTTCATGGGGGCGCATTATACTCGCTTGCCGCTTCATTAAGCTGTGATACACTCCGCTCCGTATGTCGGAAGAAATGTTCAACGAGGCCGTCCGCGCTTTCAAAGCCGGCCAGCGCCGGCGCGCCCGCGACCTGTTCGCGCGCGTGCTCAAGACCGAGCCCGACAACGTCCAGTGCTGGCTCTGGATGAGCGCCGCGGTCGAGACGGAGAAGGAACAGGTCTTCTGCCTGCAAAAGGCCCTGAAGCTCGACCCGAATGCCGTGGCCGCGCGGCGCGGCCTGGTGATGCTGGGGGCCATGAAGTATGAGGACGCCGGCCTGCCCCCCGCGCCGACCCTGGAGGCGTTTACGCCGGCCTTCCCGGGCCGGCGCGCTTTCCGCGCCGCCGGCGGTTTCCTGGCGAACCCGCGCAACCGCGAGCTGCTTCTCATCGGCGGCGCCGCCGTGCTGGCCGTCGTGATGGTCGGCGCGCTGCTGACCGCCATCTTCGCGCCCCAGGTCTTCCGGCCCCCCACCCCGGTGGCCGCCGCCACCCGCACGCCGCCGCCGCCCAGCCCAACGCCGGAGCCGACCGTCACACCCACGCCGCAGCTCTCGCCCACGCCGTGCGCGCCGCCGGCGGAGCCCAATCCGGCCATCCCCCTCGCCGTCTACCTGTGCGTGCCGCAGACGCCCGTGCCGCTGCCCGTGGCCACGGCCAACACCCCCTCGGAGGATTACGCTCGCCTGGTCAGACTGTACACCCAGGGCCTCCAGAATCCCGCCGATACCAGCGTCTGGCCGCAAATCCTGGAAAGGTCGGCGTTGCTCCGGCGCGACCAGGTGCTGAGCCGGGACCCGTCCGTCTACTTCTTCGAGGCGGAGGCGTACCGCTATTCCGGCCAGCCGCGCGACGCGATCGCCAGCTACCGCGAGGCGCTGGACCTCAACCCCAACCTGGCGCCGGCGCAGCTCGGCAAAGCGCTGGCCGAGCTGGCCACCAACGCCGCCGCCGCCGCGCAGCGCAGCCTGGACGCCGCCCTGGCCGCCGACCCGAACTATGTGGACGGCCTGATCGCGCGCGCGCAGTTCCGGGATGCGCGCGGCGAACTGGAGCCGGCGCTGGAGGACCTGGAGCGCGCGCGCAACGCCGCGCCCGAGTCGGCCGAGGTGGCGGCGCGCCTGGCGACGGCGTACGCACGCGTGGAACGCTGGCCGGACGCCGTGGAGGCCGCGAACCAGGCGCTGGCCCTGGACCGGTCGCAGGTCCTGGCGTACTTCGCGCGCGGTTGGTCACAGACCGCGCTCGGGGACTACGTGCCAGCGGCCCAGGACCTGGCGTTGTCTTACCCCTACCTGGTGGACGCGGCGGCCTTCCGGTCGCTCTACCTGGTGCTGGACCTGATGGGCGCCGCCGACCTGTATGCGGCAGAGGCCCTGACCGCGTGGGGCATGACCCAGGCGGCGTTAGGCCAGGCGGACGCGGCCCTTACGGCCCTGGATGCCGCCATCGCCCGGCGCAGCGACAATCTGCCGCTCGCCTATCTGACGCGCGGCCAGGTGCGCCTGGACGCCGGCCAGACGGACGAGGCGCGCGCCGACTTTGAAACGACCGTGACCCAGTGGCGACGGCAGGATCGCGACAATCCGCGGCTGGTAGATGCCTACCTTGGGCTGGGCGCGACCTGGCTGGCGTCCACGCCGCCGCGCGCCGACCGCGCCCTGGGCAATTTCCAAGACGCGGCTGAACTGGCGCCCAGCCGCTTCGACGTGCAACACGCCATCGGGCGCGCTCATCTGGCGAACGGCGACCCGGACGAAGCCATCGCCGCGCTGACGACGGCGCTCGGGCTGGCCCAGACCCCGGAGGAACAGGCGCAGGCCTACTGGGAGCGCGCCCGGGCTTACGCAACCCTGGAGCGCACGGCGGACGAACTCGCCGACCTGCAGGCGCTGACCTCCCTGAGCCAGGCCGGCGGCCTGGCGCCCACCGCCGAGGCGCGCCTGACCGAACTGGCGCGCCGGCCGACCCAGACGGCGACGGCCACCGCCACGGCGACGCTGGGCGCGCCAGCCACCCGCACCGGGACACCCACCCGGACGCTTACGCCCACATCCACGCGCACCCCCACCCGCACCCTTACCCGGACGCCCACGCCCGTTTCGCTCGCGAGCCTCGGCCCCGGTTACCCCGGCCCGCAGCCGTCCGCAGCGACGCCCGGCGGCGGCTATCCGGCGGGCGCCCCCACGAGCAGGCCCTAGATGCAACGGCTTCTGGCGCTGCGCCCCCAGATCCAAGATGCCCTGGCAGGGCTGGCCTTTCTCGCCACCCTGGCCAGCACGTTCTTCGCCACTCTGCCGTCGGCCACGGAGTACGCGGTGCTGTTGGCCTGCGCCGGGTTCATCGCGGTTTGCGCGCGTTTCCCCATCCTCCTGCGGCAGACTGAGCTGACCCTCGCGCCCGCCATCGCCATCAGTCTGCTCTTCACCTTCGGCGTGGCGCCGGCCGCCTGGATGCTGCTGATCGGCCTGCTGCTGGGCGAATTGTGGTGGTTTTTTGCGCCCGGCCAGGCGCCGACGCCCGAGCGCGGCATCCGGCGCAGCCGGTTTGCGGCCCAGTACGTGTTGCAGGCCGTGCCGCTCATCCTGGCCGGCGGCGTCGACCGGTGGCTGGCGAACCAGTTCATCACTGCCGCCGACGCGCGCAACCCGATCACGCTCACGCTCTTTGGCCTGATCTATGTGCTGTGCTACAACGCGCTGCTGGCCTTCGAGGTCACGGAGGGGCGCGGCGCGGCGTCGCGTTTTTTTCGCGAGAATCTGGGGGCCGTCGTCGTCATCGAGTTACTGCCGCTGCCGCTGGTCGTCGTGGCCACCCTGCCGACCACGGCCTTCGGCGCCAATCTGCTCCTGATCATCGGCGCGGTGCTGGCGGTGCTGGCCCTGCGCCTGTACGACACGTCCTGGACCCTGCTCCACCAGGCCGACCGGCTGGAGGCCGAGCGCCGCGCCGCCGAGACGGCGCAACAACGGGCCGATGCGCTCAATCGCCAGCTCATGGTCATCAGCGCCAAACTGGAGCTGGCCCAGCGCGACGCGCAGACGCTCAGCCGGCGCTCCCGCCACCTGGAGACGCTGGCCCGGTTTGGCGGCCTGCTGCGCTCGCTGTCGGCGCCCCGGCCCCCTTACGATGCGCTCATCCGGCAGATCGCCGAGGCCGTCGGGAGCCCGATCGGCCAGTTCGGATTGATGATCCCGGGCACCGCCAACCTGAATTTTGTCGCCACCTATGGGGTCTCAGCCGAGCGCGCCGCCCTGGAGCGCAACACGGTCTGGCTCGAGGCGCACGGCATCACGGGCCGCGCGCTGCGCACCGGCCTGCCGCAGCGCGTGGCCAACACTTCGACTGACCCAGACTATCTGGAGACCTTCCCCGGCATCCGGTCCGAGTTGTGCGTCCCCGTCCTGGCCGGCGAGCGGCGTCTCGGCCTCATCCGGCTGCTCAGCCGCCAGGCCGAGGCCTTCAGCCCGGAAGATGAAGCCTTCGTGACCCTGGCCGCCCAGCAGATCGCGCTGGCCCTGGAAAACGCGCGCCTGCTGGCGGAAAACGAGACCCGCCAGAAGGAGCACGCCATCCTGGTGGACACCGGCGCCAAGCTGGCCGCCACGCTGGACATCCGCACCGTGTACCGGGCCATCGTCCAGAAGATCGCGGAGGCGCTGGGCGCGGACTCGGCCATCCTGGCCGAAGTCGAGCCGGCGACCGGTCTCCTGCGGATGGCCGAGCCGCGCTCGCCCAAAGTTTTTCCGGGCGCCGAGTATCCGGCCATGGCCCGGGCCGCCGCCGAACGCAAGCCCATTCTGCTGGACGGAGCGGACGAGACGCTCACGGCGTCCGAGCGCGAGATGCTGCAAGCCGAGAACGCGGCCGCCGCCGCGGTCGTGCCGATGATCAACGCGCACCAGGTGACCGGGATCGTGCAGCTGTTCTTCCAGGAGCCGCGCGCCCTCTCGCCCTCCGATCAGCATATCGCGCAGGTGCTCGCCAACCAGTCGGCCGTGGCGCTGCAGAATGCGCGCCTGTTCCACAACGTCACCGAAGGCCGCGACCGGCTGGCCGCCATCCTGGACTCGACGCGCGAGGGCGTGCTGGTCGTCGACGCCAGCGGCCTGGTCTCCCTGGTCAACCCGCCCCTGGTGGAGTTCTGGGGCATCCCGAGCCACCGGCTGCTCAACCAGCACCTGCTGACGTTGCTCGATCAGCCCGAGCTCGATCTCGCCGCCAAGCTCGGCTCCCGGCGGGACGAGATCGAGGAGCTGCTCCTCACACTGCGCGCCGGGCTGGCGCTCTCGATCTCCAAAGTCCAGTATGCCATTTACACGCCGCGCCTGCGCTACCTGGAGCGCACCGGCGCGCCCGTGCTGGACCAGTTCGCCAAGGCCATCGGCTGGGTGCTGATCCTGCGCGACGTGACGGAGGAGCGCGAGCTGCAGATCATGCGCGATACCCTTGCCAACATGATCGTCCACGACCTGCGCAGTCCGCTCACCTCGGTGCTGGCCGGCGTCAGCCTGATCCGCGACCGGCTGCCCCAGGAGCAGCAGACGCCGCTGATCAAGCAGTCGCTGGAGGTCGCCATCCGTTCCAGCAACAAGATGCTCGATCTGGTCAACACCCTGCTCGACCTCTCGCGGATGGAGTCCGGCGAACTGGTGCTCAAGCGGGCGCCGCTGGACCTCAACCATCTGGTGAATGAGGTCCTGAGCGACCTGACGCCGCTGGCCAACGACCAGGGCGTGCTGCTGATCAACGATGTCCAGGCCGGCCTGCCGGCGCTGCCCGCCGACCGGGAGAAACTTAGCCGCGTGCTCACCAATCTGCTCGACAACGCCCTCAAATTCTCGCCGCCGGGCGGACAGGTGAGCGTGCGCGCCAGCCTGATCCGGGCCGACGACAACCGCACGGTGGTCCAGTGCACGGTGCTCGACACCGGCCCGGGCATCCCGGAGGAGTATTTGTCGCGCATCTTCGACCGCTTCGTGCAGGTGGAGGGCCGCAAGGGCCGCCGCCAGGGCACGGGGCTGGGGCTGGCCTTCTGCAAGATGGCGATCGAGGCGCACGGCGGTCGGCTCTGGGCCGCGAACCGGCCGGAGGGTGGCAGCGCCTTCTCCTTCATCCTGCCGGTGGAGGTCTGAGCAATGACGTCCCGCCATCCTCAAAAGGGCCCCTTCGTCGCCGAGTTGCGCGCCGGCGACCGCGTGGTCGGTTTCTACCTGGTCCACTTCAAGCAGCTGGAGCCGTTCCGCGACCGGAGCAAGGGCAGTTTCCTCACCCTGATCCTGCGCGACCGGACGGGCGACATCCTGGCCCGCGTCTGGGAAGGGGCGCCCGAATTAGCCGAGACCTTCGATGAGGGCGACCTGGTCAAGGTCGCCGGCGACGTCGAGGCGTATCTCGGCCGCACCCAGTTGATCGTCCACAAGCTGCGCCGCGCCCAGCCGGACGAGTTCGACCTGGCGGACTTTCTGCCGTCCACCACCCGCGACGTCGACGCGGTGCTGGCCCAGGTGCAGGCGGCCATCGGCCGGATCGAGAACCCGCACCTGGCGGCCCTGGCGCGGCGCTTCCACGACGATCCCGATTTCCGCGCCCGGCTGGCCCGCGCCCCCGCCTCGCGCCGGATGCATCACGCCTACCTGGGCGGCCTGCTCGAACATCTGGTCGACGTCCTGACTCTGTGCGACGCTGTCCTGGCCATCTACCCGGAGATCAACCGCGACCTGCTCCTGACCGGCGCCCTGCTGCACGACATCGGCAAGGTCCGCGAGTACACCTGGGAGCGCGCCATTGACTATACCGACGAGGGCCGCCTGCTGGGCCACATCGTCATCAGCGCCCAACTGGTCGCCGAGGCCATCGCCCGGCTGCCCGCTTTCCCGGAAGAACTGCGCCTGCGCGTCGAGCACATGCTGGTGAGCCACCACGGGCGCTATGAATGGGGCTCGCCGCGCCGACCGCAGACGCTGGAGGCGCTGGCCCTCCACCACGTGGAGACCCTCAGCGCCCAATTGAACCGCTTCAGCGCCCTGCTCCACCGCACGCCCGGCCAACCCTGGACGCCCTACGACCGGCTGCTCGGACGCCAGTTGTACGCCGGCCACCCGGACGAACTGGAAGCGGACGACGCCGGGCCGCCGGAGTGACATTTACGTTTCTCTGATATACTTGTGCTACATTATCGGCTGGTCTTTTGATCACGGAGTTGACCGTATGCCCACCTATGCTTATCGTTGCGAGAGTTGCGGGGTCGAGTTCGAGCGCTACCAGAAGTTCACGGATAAACCCCTGAGCCGCTGCCCGGAGTGCCGGGGCCAGGTGCGCCGGGTGCCCCAGGCGGCCGGCATCGTCTTTAAGGGGTCCGGCTGGTATGTCACCGACAGCAAGTCGGCTTCGAGCACGCTGGGCAAGGGCAAAAAGGGCGACGACGGCGCCGAGACAAAGTCCGACTCCAAGACCGGGACCAAGAAGGCGGCCGGCGCTTCGGACGACTGACCGGCCCCGCTTTCCAACCGCGGACAAAAACGGGCGGCTGAACAGCCGCCCGTTTTGATTCAGCCCCAGCCCGATCACATCAGTTGAAAGGTGCCTTTGGCCTTGACCACGCGCTCGGCGTAGTGGTCCACATAGGACAGCAACTGGTCCTTGAGGGTGTTCCACTCGTCCGTCGCCAGGATCTGCTGCATCACCTTCAGGTTCTTGGCCGTGCCGCCGGCCAGAATCTGGCGGGCGTTGCCGAACTGGGTGTACCAGGCGTCGGTTGGCTCGATGCCCAGCCGCTGCAGGCCGGGCACCCACTCCCGCACGACAAACTCGAAATACTCCTGCTCCCGGCCCGGCTTGATGTCCCAGCTCATCAGTATTTTAACCATCGTGGCCTAGTCCGCTTTGTAGTCCAGGAGCACCACCCGCGTCTCGTCCGGCAGGCTGCTCTTGGACAGCTTGAGCGACGGCTCCGGCTTGATCGCGCCCAGCCCCATCTCTTTCAAGAACTTGGCGACCGGGTCCAGTTTCAGGGTGACGGCGTCCGTCTTGTAGTGCATGGGGATGACGACCGACGGCTCGAGCAACGAGACGACCTCGGCCGCCTGCGCGGCGTTCAGCCCCCCGCCGCCGCCCACCGGAACCAGCGCCACATCCACGGCTCCTAACGCCTCGATCTGCGCCTGCGACGGCACGTGGTCCAGGTCGCCCAGATGACAGACCGTCAGGCCGTCGAAGTCAAAAAGATAGAGCGTGTTGCGCTTGGGCTCGGCGGCTTTTTTCTTCCGGTCGCCGTCGGTGGCGATGCCGGTGACGAAGACGCCGCCGATTTCGAACTCGCCCGGGCCGGCGATCACCCGCCGGTCGCCCTTGACGGCGTCCACGTTGTTGTGGCCGGGCGCGGCGTGGCTGACGGTGACGATGTCGGCCTTAAGCTTGAGCGGCCCGTAACCGATCGTCTCATCGTACGGGTCCGTGACGACGGCCGCCATGCCCCGTTCAATCATGCGGAAGCATGAGTGTCCGTACCAGACAATTTCCATTGAAGCTCCTCGGCAAAAATTATAGCACAGCCGATTTTGCGCGCTGCGTGCGCCGGAGACAGGGTGCACCCGCCGCAGGTGGTCCCGTGAGGCCGGCCCAAAACGCGTATGCACCCCTGGGGGCGGGTGCCTTCGGGCTTTTTTGGGCTGACCCGTCCGCCTGGCAGACATCCATCACCCACGGCATGCCGGCGAAAGCCGGCCTCCAGGCGCAGACGCGCGCAGAAGAGCGGGAGCTTCCGGGCCCGGCCTGCGCCGGGGCGACGGTGGGAACGGTTGAGCCCAGGCGCGGCGGCCGGGAGATTGACCACCATCGGCGAAGGCCCCCCTGAGGGCCGGCGCCGGTCGTTTTTCGAATTTTGTGTAATTTCCCACCAGCAGGGGCGCACGGCCGTGCGCCCCAACGCTTTTACACAGGAATCGGGACACGGCCCCGGCGCCCAGGCGTCAATCCGAAAGCGGACTATACTGGCCGGGATGAGCCGCGAGCTGCACAGAGTCGAGATCGGCGGAGGCCGCGTGGAATATTTCCCTGCCGAGGGCCGGGCGCGACTGACGTTGCCGCCCGGTCTGCGCCGCGCCTACGCCGACGCCCAGCTGGACGATTACGGCGGCGGCCGGCGCCGCCGCTTATCGGACCGGCCGCCCGCCCATGTCCGGTTGCGGGCGCGGGCCTCCCATCCACAACCGTCGGGCACGCTCGGCTTCGGCTTCTGGAACGACCCGTTCACGCTCAGCGGCGGCGTCCTGGCCGCGCCGAGCACGGTCTGGTTCTTCTACGCCTCGCCGCCCTCGGACATGGCCCTGGCCGAGGGCGTGCCCGGCCGGGGCTGGAAGGCGGCGACGCTCAACGCCGGCCGCTATCCGGGGCTGTTGATCGCCCCGGCCGCCCTGGCCGCCATCGCCCTGACGCGCCTGCCAGGGCTGGGCGCGCCCATCATGCGCCTGGCGCGCCGTTTCGTCCAGGCCCAGGAGGCGCCCCTGGACGATGTCCGTCTGACCGATTGGCACGTCTACGAGATCGATTGGCTGGAACGCGAGGCGGTGTTCCGCGTCGACGGCGTCGAGCGGCTGCGCGCCCCGGCCCCGCCGCGCGGCCCGCTCGGTTTCGTGCTCTGGATCGACAACCAGTACGCGATTGCGTCGCGCGAGGGACGCTTTGGATTCGGGCTGTGCGAGGTGCGCGCGGCGCAGTGGCTGGAAGTGGACGCGCTGACGCTCAGGTGATCAGGACGTTTTCCGGCTGGCGCAGCGGCAGCGCCACATGGAACTGGCTGCCCGGACACTTCTGCTCGTCGTAGCCCAAGCTCTCCACCCAGATCTGGCCGCCGTGCGCCTCGACGATGCCGCGCGCGATGGCCAGGCCCAGCCCCGGCCCCCCGCCCTTGAACTTGGTCTTTCCCGACGAGTGCAGGGCCACTTCTCCTGTCTGGTAGAACTTGGTGAAGATCAGGTCCTTGAAGCGCGGGTCGATGCCGATGCCCGTGTCGGCCACCACCAGTTCGACGCCGCCGCGCCCCAGCCGGGAATCGCCCTCCGGCAGGACCCGGCCGGAGATCGTGATCCGGCCGCCGTCTGGCGTGTACTTGATGGCGTTGATGATCAGGTGATAGAACACTTTGCCAAGCGTCTCGGTGTCGCCTTCGATCTTGGGCAGGCCGGCCAGGCTCTCGTCCAGTGTCAGGGTGAGGCGGCGCTGCTCCAGCGCCGTCACAAACTGACTGTTGACGGCCTGCAGCATGGGCAACAGCGGCACCGGTTTGTGGTACAGGCGCATGGCCTGGTTGTCGATCATGGCCATGTCCAGCATGGTCTCGATGATCTCTTGCAGCCGCACGGCGCCCTTGCTCAAACCGTCGATAATGGTCTGGTACATCGGCCGGGACTTGAACTCCGGGTCGTCCGCCAGCATCTGGCTGTAGCCGAGCAGGATGCCCATCGGCGTGCGCAGCTCGTGGGAGAGCACGGCGATAAAGTCGGACTTGGCGCGATCCAGGTGCTCCAGTTGATTCTTGGCCAGGTCGAGCTGGCCGTAGGCCTCGCGCAGGGTGCGGTTGAGCTGCATCAGGTTGTCAACCAGGCGGGCGTTCTCCAGGGCCACGGTTGTCTGGTCGGCCAGGGTGCTGAGGAGCTGCAGGTCGTCGTCGTAATACCGGTCGCCGGAGGCCTTGGGGCCAAGCGCGAACAACCCGATCCAGGCGCCCTTGGAATAGATCGGCACATAGACGTCCACGTCCAGGCTGGTGAGCCAGTGGCGCTCGGCCGGCGCCAGGTCGCGGAAACGCGGCAGCAGGTCAACGTCGAACTGCGTCAGCGGCCGGAACTCCTTGACCAGATATTCGGCCACCGGGCTGTCTACGGCCAGCTGGCCGGCGACCGCCATCCCGGGGCGCAGCTCGCCGGCGTTGCGCAGGTCAAAGTACTCCCCGGTGGCGTCGCGCTTGCGGTCCACCAGGAAGAGCATCCCCTGCTGGGCGCCCAGGCCGTCCCGGATGAGGCCGAGCGAGACGCGCGCCAGTTGCCCCACGTCCAGGATATTGCTGATGCTGATGCTGTACTCGCGGACGGTGCGCGCCGGGTCGTAGTCGGCGCGGGCGATCAGGCGGTTGACCAGCCGCTGCGCCAGTTTTTGCAGCGGCGCAAACAGCAAAGCCGCGGCCAGCGCCAGCAGGGTGCCGGCGAAAACCAGGCTGGGCGCGGCTGTCGGCGGCAGCAGCGATTGCACCAGCGAGAGCGCGCCGGCATAGGCGGACGCGATGAGGCTGAGGGTGAGCAGATAGGCCAGTACGCGCCGGGCGGCCTGGCGCACGTCGGGCAGATGGTGCTCCAGCAGGGCGTAAGCCGCCACCCCGGTCGCCAGCATATACACCCCGGTGCCGACCACGATCCGTTGGGCGAACAGGAGGCCATCGGCCAGCGCGCTGAGCACCAGCACCGGCGCCCAGTAGGCGATCCGGTTGCGGTGCAGGGGTTGCTGCGTGCGCCGCCGGACGGTCAGCGTCAGCCATGCCGCCCCGCCGAGCATGGCCCCCCAGCCGGCGATCAGGGCGCCCACCACCGCGTTGCCGCGGTCCAGGGACCACCCGGCCCCGCTCGCCAGCACATCGGGCAAATTTAGAAGGTTGGCCTCCAGCGCCAGACCGGCGCCCAGCGAGACGCCCAGGGCCGCCCACCACCCCCAGCCCGGACCGGAGAGACGCAGGAAGGTCCGCGTCAGTTGCAGCAACAGGCCGCCCAGGACCAGGGCGGCGTAGAGGGGCACGCGGTCGGCCACCGCCGCCGTGGGCGGCGCAAACCAACCCCACAACGCCCCGAACTGGATCAGGCTCCACAGCCCGGTGCTGGCGCCGTACAACGCCAGCCAGTCCACGTCGTCGCCGTGGTGCTCGCGCTGGCGCAGCGCCAGGAACGTGATGCCCGCGTACCACAACAGGCTCACAACCAGCGTCGGCGGGACCAGGTTGACGTCCAGGTTCATAAAACGGCCGACCCCGCGGCCACGCGCTTCGCCATCAGGATGTCGGGCTTGCCCAGACCATTCGCGTCCGGCACCACGCCCACAATAACGTAGCCCAGCTTCTGATAGAACTCGTACGGATGGCGCTTGAGATTGCGGATCGCGGCGATGTGCCGCCAGGTGTCCTGATACAGGTCAACCCCGGACAGCGTCGTCATGCCGTCCTCGTCGTCCGTGCCCAGCATCACCGTCAGGCCGCCGCGCGCCCGCACCTGGGCCTCCAGGTCCAGCACCAGGGCCCGGCCGACGCCCCGCCCTTGATGAGCAGGATGGACGACCAGCGGATGCAGCTCCCAGACCAGGCCGTCGTACTCCGGCAGACCGCCGACCCAGCCCAGGACCGTGGCGCCGTCGGCGCTCACGGCCAGACGGCAAAGGCGCTCGGGCGCGTCGAACCCGCCCACCTCTTCCAGGGCCGAGTCCAAATCCGGCCAGCTGGCGGGCCAGTGATCGCGGAAACCGGCGACCAGCAGTTCAGCCATCTGCCGGCGAAGATCGGTTGACGCGTTATCGAAAGCGATGATAGGCACGGCTCAACCCAAATTCCGCGAGAAGTATATCCCAGTTAAAACCCGGAAAGCGTTAGAGTCGGGCTGGGACAGATTTCCTATCCGCGCCGGCACAGGCGCGCGTCCAAACCCATCCTGAAGTATCATTGTCGCCATCCAACCTCCCGGCTGAGAACCGCATCTATGAGCCTATCCCCCATCCACGTCGTCGGCCATCAGAACCCGGACACAGACGCTATCGCCTCCGCCACGGGCTACGCCTGGCTGCTGCGCGAGCGGGATGGCGTTAACGCAGTTGCGGCCCGGGCGGGCGCGATCAATCCGCAGACCGCCTGGGTGCTCAAGACCGTCGGCCTGGAGGCGCCGCCCTACCTGGCCGACGCCTCGCCGCGTTTCGAACGCATCGCGCGCACGCTGCCCCCCATCCTGCCGGACCGGCCGCTGCGCGAGGCCTGGGCCGTGGCCGCCGCCAGCCGCTGCGGCGCCCCGATCGTCGAGCCGGACGGGAAACCGCTCGGCCTGGTGACCGGCAACAGCGTCTTCCAGTTCCTGTCCCGGCAGATGGACCAGCGCGTGGACCTGGAACTGGTCTCCGCCGCGCGGCTCCTGGCTGTGCCGGCCCGCGACGCCCTGGACCCGGATGTCCCGCGCTTCCCGCGCTCCATGCGCGTGCGCGACGGCCGGCCGCGCGTCCTGCGCGAGGAGCGCGACGATTTCATCGTCACCAGCGACGACGGCGCTTACTTCGGCATTGTGCGCTCGCCCGACGTGCTCAACCCGCCGCGCCTGCAGGTGGTGATGGTGGACCACAACGAGGCCGGCCAGGCTATCGGCGCGCTGGACGAAGCCGATGTCATCGAAGTCCTGGATCATCACCGCCTTGGCAACCCGCCCACCAAGCTCCCGATCCCGTTCACCGTCGAGCCGGTGGGCAGCACGTCCACCCTGGTGACCGAGCGGATCGTTGGCGCCGGCCTGACCGCCCCGGCCAGCATCGCCGGCCTGCTGCTGGCCGGCCTGCTCTCCGACACGCTCATCCTGCGCTCGCCCACGACGACCGAGCGCGACCGGCGCGCGGCCGAGAAACTGGCCGGCTGGGCGCTGGCGGGCGATCAGCGCCTGCCGTTCGACAGCCTGCAGGCTTACGGCGAGGCCATCCTGGCGGCCGGCGCCGACCTGACGGTGCGCAGCGTCGAATCGATTGTGAACGGCGACCTGAAGATCTACGAGGGCGGCGATCTCAAGTTCGGCGTGGCCCAGGTGGAGGTGGCGAACCTGATAGAGCTCAACCCGCGCCTGGCGGAGATTTCGGCCGGGCTGGAGGCGCTGTGCCAGGGGCGCGGTCTCGGGCTCGGCGTGCTGATGGTCACCGACGTGGTGCGCGGCGCGAGCCGGCTGGTGCTGGCCGGGCCGGCCGTCGAACGCCTGAACGACCTGCCCTACACCCGCCTGCCGGACGGCACGCTGGACGCGCCGGACCTGGTCAGCCGCAAGAAGCAGCTTCTGCCCGCCATCCTCGGCCTGCTGGAGTAAGCGGCGCAACGAGCGGTCCGCGATCAAACCGGGCGCTTCCACAGCCGGCGGCCGATGAGTGGCCGGCGGCTGGCGGATGATTGTCAGGCAGGCGCCGGCGGTTGCGTTACAGTCAGGAATGGTCCAATCCATGACCGATCCGGCGCTGATCGTCAGGCAGGCGCCCCGCCTGCCGCTGTCCCCGCGCCGGGTCTGAGGAGGCCTCATGGGTCTGCTAATTCCGTTGTTGCTGATCCTGGCGATCCTGGCGCTGCTGGCCGTTCTGGTCGCCCTGTCCGGCATCCGCTTCATCCCCAACAGCCAGGTCGGCATCGTCGAGAAGCGCTTCAGCGGGCGCGGCTCCATCCGCTCCGGCTTCCTGGCGCTCAACGGCGAGGCCGGGTACCAGCCGCAGGTGCTGCGCGGCGGCCTGCACTACCTGACGCCGTTCCAGTACGTGGTCCACAGCGCGCCGCTGGTGACCATCCCGCAGGGCAAGATCGGCTACGTCTTCGCCCGCGACGGCCGGCCGCTCGAGCCGACCCAGGTGCTGGCCGACAACTCCGCCAGCGCCGACTTCCAGGACGTAGCGGCCTTCTTGCAGGCCGGCGGCCAGCGCGGCCCGCAACGCCGCATCCTGCGCGAGGGCACCTATGCCATCAACCTGATGCAATTCGTGGTCATCACCGAGGAGAAGGTTTTTTCCCTGCCGCTCAACCGCGACGAGGCGGAGGTCATCAAGCGCATGGCCGAGGTCATCGCCGAGCGCAAGGGCTTCCGGCCCGTGATCATCAAAGACACGGACGACCGGGTCGGCATCGTCACCGTGCACGACGGCCCGTCGCTCCCGCAGGGCGAAATCATCGCGCCGGTGGTCGGCGACGATCCGGCCCAGGCAGAGACCTATCACAACAAATTCCAGGATCCCGACCGCTTCCTGCGCGCCGGCGGCCGGCGCGGCCGGCAACTCCAGGTGCTGGTCGAGGGCACCTATTACATCAACCGGTTGTTCGCGACCGTGGAGATGATCGACAAAACCGTGGTGGAAGTGGGCAACGTCGGCGTGGTGGTCTCGTACACGGGCGAGCTGGGCGCGGACCTCTCCGGCCGGGAATACCGGCACGGCGAACTGGTGGAGCGCGGCAAGCGCGGCGTCTGGAACGAGCCGCTGCTGCCCGGCAAGTACGCGTTCAACACCTACGCCGGCAAGGTCATCCCGGTGCCCACCACCAACATCATCCTGAAGTGGATCCGCAACGAGGTCGGCTCGCACCGCTACGATGAGAACCTGACCGAGGTTTCGCTGATCACCAAAGACGCCTTCGAGCCGTCGCTGCCGCTCTCGGTGGTCGTCCACATCGACTATCAGAAGGCCCCGCTGGTCATCCAGCGCTTCGGGGACATCAAGAAACTGGTGGAGCAGACGCTGGACCCGATGGTGGCCGCGTACTTCAAGAACGTCGGCCAGACGCGGACGCTGATCCAGCTCATCCAGGAGCGCAGCCAGATCCAGCTGCAGGCCAGCCAGGAGATGAAGGACAAGTTCGCGCACTACAACCTGGAACTGGAGGAAGTGCTGATCGGCACACCGGCCTCCAAGCCCGGGGACCAGCAGATCGAGACTATCCTGACCCAGCTGCGGGCGCGGCAGATCGCGCTGGAACAGGTGGAGACCTACGGCCGCCAGGAGCAGGCGGCCGCCAAAGAGCGCGAATTGCGCGAGGCCCAGGCGCGCGCCGAGCAACAGCGCCACATCACCGAGTCGGAGTTGAGCATCACGGTCCAGACCAACCAGGGCAAAGCCGAGTACATGCGCGCTCAGCAGCAGGCGGCGCAGATCCGCACCCTGGCCGAGGCCGAGGCCGAGCGCGTGGCGCGTGTCGGCATCGCCCAGGCCCTGGCCACCGAAGAGCAGGTGCGCGCCTACGGCGGCCCGCAGTTCCAGGTGACCCAGACCGTCCTCAACCGCTTCGCCGAGGCCATCCAGCAGTCGCGCGTGGACGTGGTGCCGCGCATCATGGTCGGCGGCGGGCAGGCTGGCGGCAGCACAGGCAGCATCATGGAAGCGCTGCTGGCCATGCTGCTCTCCGACCGGCTGGGGATGAAAGCTTTCGACCAGGGCGACCGGTCGCCGGAGGCGGAGGCCTTGCGGGCCGAAATCCGCAAGAGCCTGCAGAAGCCAGAGGCCGGCGCCGGCGGGGCGTGAAGGTGATTTCCCAATATGCAGGGGCGGGTCTGAGACCCGCCCCTGCGGACCCGCCCCTGCGGACCCGCCCCTGCGGCCCGCCCCTCCGGCCCGCCCCTACTCGGTTACGGCTTCGGCATCGCCTCCAGCGCCGCCTCGGCCGGGTAGCCCTTCACCGCGAACCAGCCCTGCTCGTCGGCGCACGGGTCCTGATCCCGGCGGTCGTAATCCAGGTTGAAGACGAACATCGCGCCCAGCCAGGGCCAGTTGCGCCGGGCATACTGGTAAGCGCCGACCAGCTGGGCGGCCTGATCGGCGTCCGAACGCTGGAACCCGGCGAAGAAAGGCACCCACGGCGCAGCGCCGCAGCCGCCGGCCCCAAAATCCCGCATCCAGCCCATCTCGGTTGACCAGACGCGCGCCGTCACACGGTACTCGTGACGCAGGATCGCGACGATGTCTTCCACCCCGCGGAAGCACGACCGCTCGGCGCACGCGGGCGCGTCCGGGGCCGTGTCGTAGCCCGTCCGAAAACCGTAGTTGTGATAGCCGAGGACGTCGAAGCAGCCGCCGGCGTCGCCCTGGCGCAGCGCGCCGATCCGGTCTAGCATGCGGCGCAGGAAAACCGTGTCGGTCAGCGCCAGGGTCGCGTCCGGCAGGCCGGCGGTGGGCGCCAGGCCGGCCGAGACCACGAGGTAACCCGGATCGACGGCCTTGATGGCGTCGTAGGCCGCGCATAACTGGTCGGCGTAAAGCTCGGGGTCCACCGGGCCGTCGAACGCGCCCATCATCGACAGGTTCGGCTCGTTGCCGATCTCGAACGCGTCCACGCAACGGCCCGCCTCCGGCGTCCCCTTCAGGTTCTGGGCCCAGGCCGTGGACGCCTCCGCCACCTGCGCGACCGTGGTCTTGGCGTTCG
Source organism: Anaerolineales bacterium (assembly GCA_034434015.1). GTDB lineage: Bacteria > Chloroflexota > Anaerolineae > Anaerolineales > UBA6663 > SpSt-583. The sequence continues at coordinate 4,114 of DAOUAB010000026.1, read as the reverse complement.
CCTGGTTGAGGCGCAACAAAACCTTGTAGGGCAGCCGGAACACGCCGCACAGGTCGGCCGGGTTAGGGTTGTCGGCGACCTTGATCCAGTTAAAGGACGTCGCCGGGTAGCGGGGCAGCGCGGGCGAGTAGGCGCGCCAGTTGTAGACGCCCCAACCGTAGCCGAACGGGACCTCCGGCCCCGTGAACGTCATGTGGTTGTTGAAAACAGCCGGCAGAAAGACGCGGTGCGGCGGGGGCGGGGTTTGGCCCGCGGCGCGGCCGGCGGTTCCCCACAGCAGGCCGCCGGCCAGCAGGCTCACGATGATCAGGATCAATTGCTTGGGGGGCACAGGCGTTGATTATACTGACCATCGCCCCTGACCCCCATCCCCAATCCTTCCCCCACGCAGGCGGCCGGGATGATCTACGCGTGCGCGCTCAGCGCGTCGGCCAGGTCCGCGTACGCGCGCACCGTCTCCGCCTCCACACGCCAGACCTGCGTCGCGCAGCGTTCGATGAAGTACCGGTCGTGCGTAATGAACAACGCGGTGCCGTCGAAAGCGTCCAGCGCCTGCTCGAACCGCTCGCGCGACGCGATGTCCAGGTGATTGATGGGCTCGTCCAGGATCAGGAAGTTGCAGCCCTGCGCCACGAGCGTCGCCAGCGTCAACCGCGCCCGTTCGCCAAAGCTCAGCGCCGCGACGGGCGTGAAGACCGCGTCGCCCTGGAACAGGAAATAATGCAGGAAGGCCCGCAGCCCGGTCTCGGCGTCTGGACGATAGGGCCGAACGGTCTCCAGCGCGTTCAGCTCCGGCCGCAGCCGGTCGTGCTCCTGAGCGAAATAGCCGACGCGCACCTGGGCGCCCAAGCGGGCCTGGCCGGCCAGCGGCGGCACTTCGCCCGTGAGGGTGCGGACCAGCGTGGTCTTGCCGCTGCCGTTCGGGCCGATCAGCGCCACCCGCTCGCCGTGCCGGATGAGCAGGTCCAGGCCGCCGAGCAGCGGCCGGTCGTAACCGACCGCCAGCCCCTCGAGCCGTAACACGTCGCGCCCGCCCGCCGATCCGCCCTCGAAATCCAGCTTCATCTGCCAGACGCGTCTGGGCTTCTCAGCGCGCTCGTCGGTGAGCAGGCGCTCCAGGCGCTGCTCGATGTGCCGGGCGCGCTTCACCATGCGCGTGGTCTGGTCGTTGAAGAAGCCTTTGGCGAATTTATCGCCGCTGTCGCCCTTGCCGCCTTTCTTCTTCACGGCCAGCCCGCGCAGGCGGCGCGCGGCGTCGCGCAGCCGGGCGACCTCCACCTGCCAGTCGCCGTACGCCTGCCACTGGCGCTCCACCTCCGCCTGCTTCTGCTCCAGGTAGTCGGCGTAGTTGCCGGTATAGCTGCGCAACTGCTGAGTGCGCGGGTCGATCTCGAGGAGGCGGGTCACGGTCGCGTCCAGGAAGGCGCGGTCGTGCGAGACGATCACAGCCGCGCCGCGGAAGCCTGACAGCCAGCCCTCCAGCCAGGCCAGCATCTCCAGGTCCAGGTGGTTGGTGGGCTCGTCGAGCAACAGCAGTTGCGGGGCCGACAGCAGGACCAGCGCCAGCCCGAGGCGCGTTTTTTGCCCGCCGCTGAGCGCCGCCACCGGCTGATCGCGCGGGACGTCGGCCAGGCCCAGATGCGCCAGGGTGGTCTCCACCCGCCCGGCCGCGCCGGCGTCCAGGCCCGCCAGCCGGGCCAGGGCCGCGTCGTAGGCCTCGTGCAGGGCGGCGTCTGCGGGGCGCTCCGCCAGGGCGGCGGCCAGCCGCGCCATCTCGGCCTCCAGGGCGGCCGGATCGCCCAGGGCGGCCGTCAGGCAATCGCTCAACGTGGCGCCGGCGGGGGCCTCCAGGCCCTGCGCCAGGTAGCCGACGCGCAGGCCGGGCGCGAGCTGCACCTGGCCGGCGTCCGGCCTCTCCTGCCCCTGAATGATGCGGAGCAGCGTGGTCTTGCCGCAGCCGTTCGGCCCGACCAGGCCGACGCGCTCGCCGGGGCTGATGAGCAGCGAGACAGCGCGCAGGATGGGGCGGTCGGCGTAGGTCTTTGAAACTGCGATGACTTTCAACATGGTCCGCTCTCGACCCGAAACACAAAACGGCCGCGGGCGAGGACCCACGGCCGTCACGGCTCGGACCGGCGCCGCTCAGGCGGCGCGCTCAGGCAGACTCAGAGACGAGGGGGCCACGGGTAATCGCCCAGGGATGGAGGCGCGCCCGCCCGCTGTCGGGCGGCGGCCGGGACCATCACCGTGTTGGACCATTACCGCGTCATCGACTCGCTCCTGCTCAACCGATGCCGCCATTGTAGAGGCCCCGGCCCGGCGCGTCAATCCGCCGAAAGGCGGATAACGGGGAGAGAGACGAACTACTAACTCTTCATCCGCCTCATCTGCGGGTCGAACTGCGGGTCAGCGGCGACGGTGGCCGCCCGGCGCTCGCCGAAGTATTCGATCTCCAGCCGCGCGCCGGCTGAGGCCCGCTCGACGGGCAGGTAGCCGTAGACGAGGAACCGGCCCACGCTATAGCCGAAGTTGGCGCTGGTGACGTAGCCGAGCGCCGTAGACCCGCCCGGCGCGAAGATCGGTTCCGCGCCTAAAGCGACGGCGCCCGGCTCATCCAGCGTGAGGCAGCACAATTTCTTCTTCAGCGGCCGGCTTTGCAGCGCCAGGCAGGCCGCGCGGCCCACAAAGTCCGGCTTCTCAAGCCGGACCGTCCAACCCAGGCCGGCCTCGTAGGGGTTGTGCTCGGTGTCGACATCGCCGCCCCACAGCCGGTAGCCCTTCTCCAGCCGGAGCGAGTCGAATGCGCCCATACCGGCTGGCGTCAGGCCAAAATCCCGGCCCGCCTCCCAGAGCGCGTCGAACACCGGCAGCGCCTGGTCCATGGGCATGTGCAGCTCCCAGCCCAGCTCGCCGACATACGAGACGCGCAGCGCCAGGACGCGGGCATAGCCGATGTCGATCCAGCGCGCGGTGAAATACGGGAAGGCCGCGTTGCTCACGTCGGCGTCCGTCACGCGGCGGAGGATCTCGCGCGCCTGCGGCCCCCACAGCCCCAGCGCCGCGTAACTATCGGAGAGGTCGGCCAGCCTCACCGAACCATCCTCCGGCAGAAAACGCTCCGCCCAGACCCGGTCCTGCGGCCGCGTGCCTTCGCCCACAAACATCCAGAAACGGTCCTCAGCCAGACGCGCCACCGCCAGGTCGCGCCGGACGCCGCCTTTCGGCGTCAGCCAGGTGGTGTAGACCACGCGGCCCGGCGGCCGGTCCATCCGGTTACTGCACAGGCGGTCCACGTACGCCAGCGCCCCCGGCCCGCGGGCCTCCAGGATCGAAAGCCCGGTCAGATCGAACAGGGCGACGGCGTCACGGGTCGCCAGGTGCTCGGCGCCCTGCAGGCGCGACCAGTGCTCGGCCGCCCAGCCCGAGCGCGCCGGGATTTTCGCGGCGTACTTTTCGAGCCAGGGCGTGTTGGCGTCGAACCAGTTGGGCAGTTCCAGCCCCGCGAACGTGGTGAACGTCGCGCCCAGCGCCTCCCAGCGCGCGTGGAACGGGGACAGGCGCACCTGGCGCGGCTTCGAGATCGGCTGGCGCGGGTGGACGATGTCGTACAGCTCGGCGTAGTTCTTGTTGCAGACGACGTCCACGTAGGCGCGGGTGGTCTGGAAAGGGTGAAAGCGGCGGACGTTCACCTGGCGCATGTCCCACTCGGTCTCGCCGTGCGTCATCCATTCCGCGATCGCTTTCCCCACGCCGCCGGCGTGCGTGATCCACGAGCCGACCGCCGTCCACAGGCCCCGGATGTGCGTCTCGCCCAGGATCGGCATCCCGTCCACCGGGAACGCGAACAGGCCATTGAACGACACCGCCAGGTCCGCGCCGCGCAGGGCCGGCAACAGCGTCTGCGCCTGCGCCCAGGCGCTGCCAAAGTCCTCGGGCGTGAACGGACGGCGGGCGTCGCGGCCGACGGCCTGCGGCCGGACCGGGCGCGGCGCGTGCCAGTAACTGCCGACGCCGTAACTGTCCCAGTGCTGGCGGAAATAGATGGCCGAATCGAGCTCGCGCGCCGTCGGGAAGACGATCTCGTCGTCCTTCTTCGCCCGGTCGAAGCGCGCCA
>DAOUAB010000025.1:0-47754 GCA_034434015.1 Anaerolineales bacterium | reverse complement strand
CACCGCCTGGTTCGCGCCCTTGCCGCCCGGGAAGGTCTGAAAGGGCCCGCCCAGCAACGTCTCGCCGGGCTCCGGATGGCGTGGCGCACGCACCACCAGGTCCATGTTCAGGCTGCCGACGACGACGATGTGTCCGCTCATGCTCCGGTTCCTTGTGCTTCGACCGGCTCGCGGGCCGCCTCGGGCCGCGCCCAGACGCGCAGCCCGTAAAGCGCCGCGATGAGCACCCCCAGGCTGACGACCTGGGCCGCCCGCACGCCCCCGGCCAGCAAAACGCTGTCGCCGCGGAAGGCCTCGATCACCAGCCGCGCCGCCGCGGACAGCGCCGCCAGCAGCAGGAAATTCAGGCCGTCGCCGCCCGGGCCGAAGAGGCGGCGCCGCACGATGAACAGGATGGCGAGCGCCGCCAGGGTCTCATAGAGTTGGGTCGGGTGGCGGTATTCATCCCACAGGTAGAGCGACCACGGCAAACGCGCGGGCGCGCCGAACGCGTCGCCGCTGGCCAGATGCGCCAGGCCGAGCGCCACCAGGAAAACGGCCAGGCCCGGCGCCAGCGCATCCAGGGTGGGCCGGAGCCTCAACCCCCGGAGTCGGGCGATGATCAGGGCCGTCACCGCTCCGCTGATCAGGCCGGCCTCCGCCCGCAGCGTCGCCGGTGTGAGCGCCGCCAGCGCCCACGGGTCGGCCAGGTAAGCATCCCGATGACTTAGGGCGTGGCCGAGCCGCGCGCCGATCAGGCCGGCGACCAGGCTGTAGAAGACCAGGTTGGAGACGGCCTCCGCATCCAGGCCCAGCCGCCGGGCCTCGCGCTCCGCCAGCGCCAGGCCGAGCCATATCCCGGCCAGCAGCACAAAGGCCGGCACCGGCACCACAACCGGCCCGATGGGCAGGACGGGCAGCATCAGGGCGCCTCCGCCAGGAGCTGGTCGGCCCAGGACCGGATCAGGGCCTCGCTCATCGGGCCGCCGAGCACCACGCCCCGGATCACGCCGCGCCGGTCGATGAAGAACGTGGTCGGCATGGCGCGCAGCCGATAGCGGTCGCTCATCTCGCCTGTCCGGTCGAAGGCGATCGGGAACGTCAGCCCAAGCTCGTCGGCGAAGGCGTTGGCGGCCGCCTCGCCGTCCTGGAAGAGCGTGTTGACGGCCAGCACCACCAGCCCGCGCTCACGGTAGGCGTCATAGACCGTCTGCATCGCGGGCATCTCGGACCGGCAGGGCGGGCACCAGGAGGCCCACAGGTTGAGGACGACCACCGCGCCGCGCAGATCGGAGAGCGTCACCGCATCGCCGCCGCGCAGCTCCAGGGTGAAATCCGGGGCCGTGAAATTCTCGCGCGGGCTGGGGGGCGGGGCGCCGCCGGTGGTGGCCTCGGCGGGCGCGCGGGTGAGCGCAATCCAGGCCAGGCCGAGCAGGAGGGCGGCGGCCGTCAACGCGCGCCAGCGGCGGAGGTCGGTCAGCCAGAGTCGGGCGGATCGCGCCGTGGGGTGCGGCTCAATCGTCATGGGGGCTGCGGCCAGGAACTACGTCACCGCCGGGCGGTCGAGCGGGTACTGCTCGTGCCGGCGCTCCACCAGCACCCGGCGCAGCCGCTGCATGGCTTCGTAGATGTCCTCATAAGACGTGTAGAGCGGCGCAAGGCCCAGGCGCAGGTTGTCCGGGTAGCGGAAGTCCGGGATGACGTCCATCGTCTCGATCAGGGCGCGGTCCACGCGCAGACCGTCCGGGTGGCCGAGCGAGACGTGCGAGCCGCGCTGCGCGGGATCGCGCGGTGAGTTGAGCGTCACGCCCAGCGGCTGGAGCCACGCCTCCCACAGGTCAATCAGATATTGCGTCTGCCGCATGGACTTGGCGCGCAGGCGCGGTATCCCGGCCGCCAGCAGCAGGTCCAGGCCCGGCTCGATGGCGGCCAGCGACAGCATGGCCGGGGTGCCGACCAGGAAGCGCCCTACGCCGGGGGCCGGCGTGTAGTCCAGGGCCATGTCGAACTGGTCTTTCTGGCTGAACCAGCCGCAGATCGGGTTGAGCAGTTGCGCCTGCAAGTCGCGGCGGACGTAGAGGAACGCCGGCGCGCCCGGTCCGCCGTTGAGATACTTGTAGGTGCAGCCGACGGCCAGATCGACGCCGCACGCGTTCAGGGCGACGGGCACCGCCCCGGCCGAATGGCTCAGGTCCCACAGCATCAGGGCGCCGGCCTGATGGACGGCGTCCGTGATCGCGGCCATGTCGTACAGGAAGCCGCTCTTGAAGGCGACGTGCGAGAGCGCCACCACGGCGACGTCGGGCGTCAGGGCGGCCGTCAGCGCCTCCGGCGGCAGCGTCAGCCCGTCCGGTGACCGCACCACCGCCACCGTGTAGTCCGGGCCGCGCAGGCGCGCGATGCCGTGCAGCAGATAGATGTCGGACGGGAAGTTGAGGTCGTCGGTGACGAGCACATGACGGCCGGGGCGCGCCTCCAGCGCCGCCAGCGCGAGCTTGAAGACGTTGACCGAGGTCGAGTCGGCGATGACCACCTCGTCCGGCTGCGCGCCGATCAGGCGGGCGACCTTGGCGCCCAGGCGCTGGGGGGCCGTGAACCAGCCGTCGCCCCAGCCGCGGATCAGGCGCCGGCCCCACTCGTGGTTGATGACATCTTGCAGTCGGGCGCGGGCGCGCTTCGGCAGACGGCCGAGCGAGTTGCCGTCCAGGTAGATCAGGCCGGGCTCGTCGAACACGAACTCGTCCCGGAAACCGGCGAGCTCGTCGGCGGCGTCCAGGGCGCGGGCGTAATCGAGCGAGAGAGTCTCAGGCGCGGCGGTCATGGACGGGCTCAGTAAATGAACGGGATGAGCTTGCGCACGCGGCGCTGGTAGTCGGCATAGGCCGCGAACTTTTGGCTGAGCGCCCGCTCCTCGCGGCGCGATTTGACGTCGAAGAAAATCAGCAGGATGACGGCGTAGAGCAACGTGAGCCAGCTGCTGACGATCAGGGCCCAGCCGAAGGCGGCCAGGATCAGGCCGCTGTAGATAGGGTGGCGGACGACGGCGTACGCGCCGCCCTCGACCAGCGTGGCGTCGTCTTTAGGGTGGGGGAGCGCCGTCAGGTTGGTGCCCAGGTGGAACAGGCCGGCCAGGGCCAGCAGCCCGCCCAGCGCGCCGAGCGCCAGGCCGAGCGCCAGGCTCAGCCGCGACCACGGCTCGCCCCACTGCGGCACTCCGGGCAGGGCGCGCGGCCCGAAACCGACCAGCAAGAACAGGAAGCCCTGCGCGACGACGTACCACTCTCCGCGCGCGCCCGTCCACCACGGTTTGCGTTCCATACCGAACCGACTCCGTCCAGGTGAATCTGAGCCGAATCTTACCCGAAAATCACGGCGCCACGCCGGGCGGCGGGCGCAGGTCGGCGGCGGCCACCAGGCTGAACGTGATGGTTTGAACGCCGGCCAGGCGCGCCAACAGGGTGGGGGCGGCGACCTCGCCGCGGACCAGCACGCGCCGACCGTCGGAGACCACGTCCATGATCGCCACCTGTCGCACGCCGGCCTCGTCGAGCGTCTGCTGGGCCAGCGTGTAGGCCGACGGCCGGCCGGGCGCGTCGGTCAGGCGCAGTTCAAGCGTCGTTGTGTCGCCGGTCTGGACCACGTCCACCGCCGCCGAGGCCGCCAGCGCTGCCTCGTCCAGCGCCGCCTGCCCGAGGCGGTAGTTGCCGATCAGCAGCGCGGCGTCCACACCCAGGCCCAGCACGGCGATCATGCCCGCGATAAACAGGCCGGCGTAGAGCCGCGCGATGAGGCGCTGTGGAGCGGCGCTCGTCCGGGCCATCGCGTGGGGGCTAGCGCGCCGGCGCGGCCGGTCGGCCGGTGCGGGCCGATTCGAGCAGGGCCAGCAGTGTAGCGGTGTTGCCCCGGCTGTCGGCCAGGCTCACCGGCGCCGGCCGGCCGAGCAGGATGGCGTCGGCCAGGGCCTCGACCTCGCCCAGGTAAAGCTCCTGGCCCGGCGCTGCGACCGTCTCGGTCTGATCGCCGCGGCGCACGCGGAGCGTCTCATTCAGGCCGGGCTTGAAGGGCGTCGGGACCTCGATCACGCCCTCGCTGCCCACGACTTCGATGAAGGCGCGGAACGGCGACCGGAAGCCGCAGTCGAACTGGGCGAACACGCCGCCGGGGAAACGGAGCTGGCCGGTCAGCGTCTCGTCCACGCCGCCGCGCCCGGCGACCTGCCAGGCGAAGACCTCCTCCGGCTCGGCGCCGGCCAGGTAGCGCGCGTAGCTCACCGGGTAACAGCCGACGTCCCACAGGCTGCCGCCGCCCCACTCGGCCCGCAGGCGGACGTTGGCCGGGTCGGTCAGCGTGAACGTGAACGCGCCGCGCACCAGTTGCAGCTGGCCGACGGCGCCCCGGTCCACCAGCGCCTTCACCTGAGCGGTCTGCGGATGGCAGCGGTACATGAACGCCTCCATCACCACCCGGTCGGCGCGGGCCGCCGCCGCCGCGATGGCGTCGACCTCGGCCAGGCTGAGGGCCAGCGGCTTCTCGCACAGCACGTGTTTGCCGGCCTGCACGGCCCGGATCGTCCATTCCGCGTGCAGATGGTTGGGGAGGGGGTTGTAGATCACGTGCACGTCCGGGTCAGCCAGCAGCGCTTCGTAGCTGTCCAGGACGCGCGGGAGGTCCCACTGCCGGGCGTAGGCCTCGGCCCTGGACCGGTCGCGGCTGGCGACCGTGGTGACGCGGTTGCGCGGCGACGCCTTGAGCGGCGGGATGAGCGCGCGGTTGATGCGGGCGGTGCTGAGCAGGCCCCAGTTCAGGATTGTCATGTGGTGATGGCCCATCCGGAATGGTCGGGAGGCTAACATATCGGGCGCGGTTCGGCAAATCGGCGCGCCGTCGGGTCCGGCGATTGCTCGCCGCCGGTTGTGTCCGGCGCGCGTTGTCTCTACAATTCCGGCTATGGACGACCTTCTACTCGCCTCCGGCCCGCGCCAGGTCCGCGCCCGTTTTCTTGCGCCGAACGCCGTCCGCCTCACGCACGCCCCGCCGGGCGCCGGGATCCCGCCCGACCGGCCCTGGCTGGCGCACGTGCTTCGGCCCACGCCCCCTGTGGAGCCGGCGGCGGCGCGGCTTCAAGTGAGCCTGGAGCGTGGACTGGCGCATGTGACCGGGGCCGGCGGCGCCTTCGTGTTTCGAGAAGCGGCGGCGCCGCGCTTCGGCCCCGAGGCGACCTCCCTCGGCCGTTCCACCGTGACGGACATCCCGCTCGTGGAGGTGCGTGTGGAGGATGACCGCGCCGCCGACGGCGTCAGTCTGACGCTGGCCCTCGAGCCGGGCGAGGGTGTGTACGGCCTGGGCGAATGGTTCAACGCCTTCCGGCGCGAGCGCGGCGTCGTCCGGCTCAAGAGCCGCGACGCCATCCAGATGATCCAGGATCGGGAGACTTACTCCGCGATCCCGGTTTTCATCAGTTCGCGCGGCTACCTCTTCTGGCTGCTCAACAGCCACCCCAGCCGGTGGACGCTCGACCCGGGGCGCGGCGTGCTGGAGATCGACGCCGCCGGGCCCGGCGCCGACTACATCCTGGTCTATGGCCCGGATTACGCCGACCTGCTGCGGACCTACACGGCGCTTACCGGCCGGCCGCCGCTGCCGCCGCGCTGGGCCTTCGGCCTGATGGTGACCGGCTACCCCCAGGAGCGCCAGGAGGTCGTGCAGGCGCGCGTGGCTGAGCACCGCCGCCGCCGCATCCCGCTGGACGCCGTGATCCTGGATTATCACTGGGAGGAGCGCTACCACAACTTTCAGTGGCGCAAGTCGCTCATCTCTGATCCTCAGCGGCTAATCTCGCAGCTCAAATCGTATGGCGTCCGGCTCGGCCTCATCACCACCCCTTTCCAGAACAAGCGCACCCGCGCGTTTCAGCGCTGGTTCCTCAATACGGCGGCCGCCAACATCCCGCGCGGCCTGGAGCGCGACGACGAGCGCGCGTTGCCTGAGTACGAAGCCGGCCGGGCGCGCGGCTACTTCGCCCACGCGGAGGCCAGATGGTGGTTCGGTGTGGGCGGCATGGTGGATTTCACCAACCCGGAGGCGGCGGCGTGGTGGAACGGCCTGATGCGCCCGCGCTATGACGAGGGTGTGGCCTTCTTCAAGAACGATGACGGGGAGTATCTGCCGCCGGACGCGCGCAGCCACCTGGGGATGACGGGGCGCGAATATCACAACCTGTACGGCTTCTTTTACGGCCGGGCGCTGTACGAGGGGATGGAGGCCCTGGATGACCGGCGCGGCTTCGTTTACGGGCGGTCGGCCTGGGCGGGCTCGCAGCGCTTCCCGGCCCTCTTCCTGGGCGATCAGCAGCCGACGTTCAAGCACATCCGGAGCACGCTGCGGGCCGGCCTGAACATGAGCCTCCTGGGCTTCGCGCATTGGACCGTGGACGTATTCGGCCTGGACGGCAAGACGACGCCGGAGACGCACCGGCGCTATGCCCAGTGGGCGCTGCTCGCCCCGATCGCGCGCTATTTCTGGCGCCCGCCCGAATTCGACGACACGCGCTTCCCGTGGTCGCACGGCCCGCAGGCCGAGGCCAATTTTCGCGCGCTGACCGATCTGCGCTATCGCCTGCTGCCCTACTGGAATGCGCTGGCCTGGCAGGCGTACCTCGCCGGCCTGCCGCCGCTGCGCCCATTGCTGCTGGAATTCCCGAACGACGCGCGCCTGGCGGATGTGGCCGACCAGTTCATGCTCGGCCCGGCGCTCCTGGCCGCGCCCGTGGTCGAGGCCGGCGCCACGCAGCGCCGGGTCCGGCTTCCGGCCGGCGTCTGGCACGATTTCTGGTCAACCCAAAGCTGGGCGGGCGGCGGCGAGATCCACTACCCGGCGCCCCTGGACCGGCTGCCGCTCCTGGCCCGCGGCGGCTCGATCCTGCCGCTGGGCCCGGTCCTTCAGCACATCCCGGACGATCACGGCTTCGACGAACTGGAGCTGAATTGCTGGCCGCCCTATCCCGCCGAGTGGGTGCTGTACGACGACGACGGCAAGACGCGGGCGTATCAGCGGGGCGAGTATTCGACGACGCGCTTCCGGGTGGCCGGCGACGGCGCCAACCTCTCGGTCACGATTGGGGCGGCCGAAGGGGGCTTCCCGGGCCAGGTCGAGGCGCGGCGCGTGGTCGTGGTCCTGCACCGGGCCGCCGCCGCGCCGCGCGCGGTGCGCGTGAACGGCGCGGCGGTTACGGATTGGGAGTACGACGCGGACGGGCAGCAAATCCGTGTGCAGGCTATCTGCCCGACGGCGGCGGCGACCCAACTGGCGGTGACTCTGGTCTGACGCCAGGCCTTTCAGCGCCGGCGCGGTGCGTCATTGGCGGCTTAAGGCCTGAACCAGCGCGGGCAGCACCTCGCCGGCCGGGCCGACCAGGACGAACGTGGCGTGGGCGCTGAGCGGCGTCTCATGCGGGTTGACCTCGGCCACGACCGCGCCGCGCCGTAACGCCTCGAACGGCAGGGAGGCCGCCGGCTCCACCAGGCCCGACGTCCCCACGGACAGAAAAACGTCGCACGCCTGCGCCGCCTCGAAGGCGGCCGTCAGCGCCTCGGGCGGAAGCGCCTCGTTGAACCAGACCACGTCCGGCCGCAGCCGCCCGCCGCACGCCGGGCAGCGCGGCGGCACGGACCCATCCTCGGCCCAGGTTTCAGCCGGCCGGCCGCAGTCAAAGCACTTGGTGCGCTGGAGGTTGCCGTGCAGTTCGATGAGGTTCTGAGAGCCGGCCTGCGCGTGCAGCCCGTCCACGTTCTGGGTGATGAGCGTGAAGACCGCGCCGCGCTGCGCCAGGCGGCGCTCGAACTCGGCCAGGGCGAGGTGGCCGGGGTTGGGCCGGGCCCGGCCGACCAGCTCCCGCCGCCACGCATACCACTCCCAGACCAGTTTGGGGTCGCGCTGGAAGGCCTGCGGCGTGGCCAGCGCCTCCGGGCGGTATTGGGACCACAGCCCGGTTTGCGCGTCGCGGAAAGTGGGGACGCCGCTCTCGGCGCTGACGCCGGCGCCGGTCAGCGCGGCGACGCGGCGGGCCCGCCGCAAGGCGACGAGGAGTTCGGCCGGGAGGCCGATGGGCATCAAACCTGCTCGTAGTGGGCGGCGTCGAGGACGAACAGCGTGGCGCGGTGCAGGCCGGGCTCGGGCGGCGGGCAGGCCTCGCGGAGGGTGTCGATCACGGCCTGGACCTGGTCCGCCTCGGTGCCGATGAGGAGCGTCACGTTGCCGCGCCGCAGGAAGCCGCCGGTGCTGGCCACGCGCGTCACGCGGTGACCGCGCGTGACGAGCTGGTTGATCACGCTGGCGTCGTCGCGGTCGCGGACGATGGCGAGGATGAGCTTCATCACCGACCTCCCGACAGGTTGGGCTACAGTTGTTCGAACCGTTCGACGTCGAAGACGTAGAGGATGGCGCCGCCGGTCTCGGCCTCGATCATCAGCGTCTGGGCGGAGGCCAGCGGCGTCTCCAGCTGGGCCGGGATCAGGCGCCGGCGCGTGCGGCACTCGCTGCGTAGCCGGTCCAGCAACTGCGGCTGGCGGTCCCGGTTCAGGCCGATGAGCAGGGTGGAGGTCCGCTCGTCGAGCAGGCCGCCGCGGCTGTCGATGACCGTCACGTAAAACCCGTCCTGGTTGAGCCTCTGGACCAGTTCGCCGGTCTGCTCGCCGCTTACCGTGGCCAGCACGAGTTGATCGACCAGGGCCGCCATAGGGCTCTGCTCCTCCGCTATCCGGCCGCCTGCCGGGCGTAATGTTTCAGCCGCGCCAGGATGGCGCGCATTCCATTGAGACGCTGCCCGCTCAGCACGGTAGACAGGCCCATCGCTTCATAGAAGGTGAGCGGCACCTCCAGCACCTCGGCCGGGGTGGCGCCGTCCAGGCCCTGGGCCAGGATGGCGGCGTAGCCGCGCACGGTGGGCGCTTCGTCCGGCACATCCAGGTAGAAGCGCAGGCGGCCGTCCTGGACCTCGGCATGGGCGAAGACCGGCGTCATGCACTCCGGCACCGGGTCCATGCGTTCCCTGTGCGCCTTCAGCCAGTCCGGCAGGGGCGGCAATTGCTGGGCGAATTGCAGCAGCAACTCGAGCTTCTCGCGGCCCTCGCACAACGCGAAGTCTTCAATGATTTCCTGCAGACGCGCAGGCAAGCGCACCGTCGTGCCCATAGCGACCAGCTTAACCCGAAATCCAGGCCTATTCTATCGTAATTTTTATTGCCTTTTGCCCTGGCCGTTATCTGGCTTTACCCTGGGCGGCCACGGCGGCGGCGGCCTTCGCCACGGCCTCGGGGTCGCCCAGGTAGAAGCTCTTCACGGGTCGCAGGTCGGCGTCCAGCTCGTAGACCAGCGGCACGCCGGTGGGGATGTTCAACTCGACGATGGCCTCGTCGGAGATATTGTCCAGGTATTTGACCAGGGCGCGCAGGCTGTTGCCGTGGGCCGCGATCAACACACGCTGGCCGGACTGGACCGCCGGCGCGATGGTGCCATGCCAGTAGGGCAGCATGCGGGCGACCGTCAGCTTGAGCGACTCGGTGCGCGGTTGCTCCTCGGGTTTCAGGCTGGCGTAGCGGCGGTCGAAGCGCGGGTGGCGCGCGTCGTCCAGCTCCAGGGGGGGCGGCGCCACGTCGTAGCTGCGCCGCCAGAGCTTCACCTGCGCCTCGCCGAACTTCTCGGCCATCTCGGCCTTGTTTAGGCCTTGCAGCGCGCCGTAGTGACGCTCGTTGAGCTGCCAGCCTTTCACCACCGGCAACCAGTCCAGGTCCATCACATCCAGCACGATGTTGAGGGTGTGGATGGCGCGCTTCAGGACGGACGTGAAGGCCAGGTCGAAGGTGTAGCCGCCGTCTTTGAGGAGCCGGCCGCCGGTATAGGCCTCCTCGCGGCCCTGGTCGGTGAGGCCGACGTCCGTCCAGCCGGTGAAGCGGTTCTCCAGGTTCCAGGTGCTCTGGCCGTGGCGGATCAGGACAAGGGTGTACGCAGTGGTCATGATGTTTTCTCTACAGTTCGATGTGTGGGCTCAGCCGGCGCGTCGCCCGGTAGGGCAGCACTTCCAACACCTCGCCGGCCCGGTGGCGCGCCTGCATTTTCCGCCAGAAATCGGCGGTGAGCAAGTCGGCGTGCGCGTCCAGGAAGGCCTGGCGCAGTTCGCCCTGCAGGCCCATGAAGGTCAGAAACTCCTCCGGGAAGATGTCCTTCTCGCCGACGTAATACCAGGCTTCGCCGCGCCAGTCGTCCTCGTCGTCGCGCGCCCGGGGCAGGTCGCGGAAGACGCAGTCGGTCACCGTGGTCAGCTCGTCGTAGTCGTAGAAGACCACGCGGCGGTGGCGCGTAACGCCGAAGTTCTTGAGCAGCAGGTCGCCGGTGAAGATGTTGGTGGCGGCCAGGTCGCGGATGGCCTGGCCGTAGTCGAACACGGCGTCGCGGGCCTCGGCGGGCGACGCCTCGCGGAGGTAGAGGTTGAGCGGGTTCATGCGGCGCTCGGTGTAGACGTGCCTGAGGATGACCTGGTCGGCGGTCACGTCCACGCTGCTGGCGGCCGTGGTGAGCAGTTCATCCACGACCTCGGGCGCGAAGCGCCGGCGCGGGAAGGCCAGGGTGCGGAACTCCTGGGCGTCCACCAGCCGGCCGGCCCGGTCGTGCTTGAAGACCAGCGCGTACTTGTCGAGCACTTCCTGGCGTGTGGTGGTCTTGGGATAGGCGAAGCGGTCGCGGATGACCTTGAAGACCATGTCATACGACGGCAGGGTGAAGACGACCATCACCATGCCGCGATCGCCGGGGGCGGGGACAAACAGGTCGGTGGAGTAGTCCAGGTGGCGCAGCAGGTCGCGGTACAGCTCGGTCTTGCCGTGGCGCGGGTAGCCCACCGAGGTGTACAGCTCGGCCATGCGTTTCCAGGGCATGATCGAGCGCAGGAACTGGACCGTCTCGGCCGGGCGCTCGAGGTCGACGTGGAAGTACGAGCGCGTGAAGCTGAAGACGATGCTGACCTCGTCCTCGTCCAGCAGGACGGCGTCGGCGTACACGCGGCCGCCCGCGCTGCGCCCGCCGCCGCCGTTGCGCAGGGCGATCACCAGCGGCAGCGTGCGCCCGCTGGCGCGCACGCGGCCCACCAGGAAGGCGCCCTTGTTGCGGTAGAAGACCGGCTGCAGGAGGTCCACGGCGACCGGCGGGGGCCCGCCCGCCGCCTCGAGTTCGCGCGCCACGAGCCGGGCGTCGCGCTCCAGGTCGTCGAAGGGGATGTCGAAGGCGGCGTGCTGGAGACAGGCGCGGGCCAGGTCCACGCTGGAGGCGCCGGTGTAAGTGACGAAGACCGGCGCGCGTTCCAGGTCCACCGTCACCTCGACCTCGGCCCCGCGGAACTCGACCTCGGCGTCGATGCCCACGGTGCCGAAGACGCGGCGCGTGAAGGTGGTGAAGAAAGTCTTGGCGATCTCCTCGGCCGGCTGGCCTTCACAGCGCCGGGCGAAGGCCGCTTTGAGGGACACCCACATGGCCCGCTCGGTGATCCGCTCGCCGAGCTGCGCGCGCAGGGCGCGCACCGCCGCCTGCACATGCTGCTCGGGCAGCTCCAGCCGCTCGACGGCGTCGGCCTGCAGGCCGGCCCAGTCGCAGGTCTGGAAGCGCCGCCGGGCGCGCTGGGCCACGGCGCGCATGGCCTGATGCATCGCCAGGAACGCGTCCCAGATGATGGCGACGCTGGCGTGGACGGTATCGGTGGGTGGCTCCGCCGCTCCGTGTCCCAACGTCTCGGTGGCCGCCTTTCTGGCTGGCGCTACATGTGGGCGATGACGGCGTCGCCGAACTTGCTGCACTTCACCTCGGTCGCGCCGTCCATCAGGCGCGCGAAGTCGTAGGTGACGGTCTTGGCCCCGATGGCGCCGTCCATGCCCTGGATGACCAGATCGGCGGCCTCGGTCCAGCCCAGGTAGCGCAGCATCATCTCCCCGGAGAGGATCACCGAGCCGGGGTTGACCTTATCCTGATCCGCGTACTTGGGCGCGGTGCCGTGGGTGGCCTCAAACACGGCGTGGCCGGTGACGTAGTTGATGTTGCCGCCGGGGGCGATGCCGATGCCGCCCACCTGCGCGGCCAGCGCGTCCGAGAGATAGTCGCCGTTCAGGTTCATGGTGGCGATGACGTCGAACTCGTCCGGCCGGGTGAGCACCTGCTGGAGCGTGATGTCGGCGATGGCGTCCTTGACCAGGACTTTGCCGGCGGCCAGCGCCGCCTTCTGCTCGGCGTTGGCGGCGGCCTCGCCCTGCGCGGCCTTCGTCCGCTCCCACTGCTCCCAGGTGTAAACCCGGTCGCCAAACTCGCGCTCGGCCAGGGCGTAGCCCCAGTTGCGGAAGGCGCCCTCCGTGTACTTCATGATGTTGCCCTTGTGCACGAGCGTGACGCTCTTGCGCCCGTTGCCGAGGGCGTACTGGAGGGCGGCCCGGATCAGACGCTCGGAGCCCTCGCGCGAGACCGGCTTGATGCCGATGCCGGAGGTGGCCGGGAAGCGGATCTTGCCGGCCTCCTTGGGGAAAGCCTGCTGGAACAGCTCCATGAACTTGCGGTTGGCCTCGGACCCGGCCTCGAACTCGATGCCGGCGTAGATGTCCTCCGTGTTCTCGCGGAAGATCACCATGTCCACCTTGTCCGGGCGCCGGACCGGGGACGGCACGCCCTGGAACCAGCGCACGGGGCGCAGGCAGACGTACAGGTCCAGCAACTGGCGCAGCGCCACGTTGAGCGAGCGGATGCCGCCGCCGATGGGGGTGGTGAGTGGGCCCTTGATGCCCACCAGGAACTCGCGGAAGGCCTCCACGGTCTCCTCCGGCAGCCAGGTGTTGAACTGCTTGAACGATTTCTCACCCGCGAAGACTTCCATCCACGCGATCTGACGCCGGCCGCCGTAGGCCCTGGCCACGGCCGCATCCAGCACGCGCACCGATGCGCGCCAGATGTCGCGGCCGGTCCCGTCGCCCTCGATGAAGGGGATGATGGGGTGGTCGGGCACGCGCAGCTGGCCGTCCGCGATGGTGATCTTTTCGCCCGCGGGGACTTGAATCGTGGTGTAAGGCATGGCGGCTCCTGTGGCGGTGATTTCAGGGCCGGATTATATCAAAGGACGGCTCGGGGACGGCGGACGACAGGCGGCCGACGACCGATGGGTCGAGGCCCAGGCCCAGCGGTCCTCTGTGGTCTGTCGTCCGACTACCGCTCCCGCAGCGTCATCAGCACGCCCGGCTGGGGCCGCAGGGTGGCGATGGGCAGGGCGCGGACCCGGTAATGGGGGACCAGCTTGAGGTGGTAACGCTGCGCGATGCTGGCCAGCAACAGGTGGGCCTCCACCAGCGCGAAGTTGTTGCCGATACACATGCGCGGCCCGGCGGCGAAGGGGAAGTAGGCCAGCCTGGGCCGGCCCTCGTCGGCGCCTGGCGCGAAGCGCTCCGGCCGGAATTCGTCCGGCGCGTCCCAGTACTCGGGCAGGCGGTGGGTGACGTACGGGCTGATCATCAGCTGGACGCCGGCCGGGATGCGGTAGCCGGCCACCTCGTCGTCGGCGACGGGCAGGCGCGTGAACATCCAGCCCGGCGGGTACAGGCGCAGCGCCTCGTCGATCACCTGGCGCGTGAAGGGCAGACGGGGCAGGTCATCGAAGGCCGGCGGGCGGCCCTGCAGGACCGCGTCGACCTCCTGTTTCAGTCGCGCGTCGTGCTCCGGGTGCCGGGCCAGCAGCCACAGGGACCAGGCCAGGGTGGAAGCCGTGGTCTCATGGCCGGCGAAGAAGATGGTCATGATCTCATCGCGGATTTGCTTGTCGCTCATGCCCTCGCCGGTCGCCTCATCGCGGGCTTCCAGCAGCATGGAGATCAGGTCCGGCTCGCGGCGCCCCGTGCGCCGCCGTTCGTCGATGATGCGGTAGACCGTGCTCTCGATGTAGCGGTTGGCGCGGCGGAAGCGCAGGTGCGTGGGCGTCGGCCAGCTGAGCGGGATCTGGAAGGGCGAGAAGAGCAGGCTGTTCAGGTATTCCAGCACCTCGCCGAAGGCCTCCGCCAGCCGGTCGGCGTTCGCGCTCACGTCCGTGCTGAACATGGTGCGCACGATGATGGTCTGGGTCAGGCGCATCATCTCCGAAGCGACGTCCAGCGGCCGGCCGGTCTGGGCGTAAGGCGCCCAGCGCGCCAGCATCTCCTGGCCGGCCGTCACCATCTGGCCGGACAGGGCCGCGATCTTGCCCCGGTGGAAGGCCGGCTGCATCAACCGGCGCTGGCGCAACCAATGGTCGCCGTTGGCGGTGACCAACCCCTGACCCAGGAAGGGTTCCAGCATCTGGTAGCCCTTCACATAGTTGCGGGCGTTGTCCTGCAGGACGTATTTGACGTCGTCCGGATGGCTGATGAGCAGGAAGTGGCGCGGCCCGAGCTTGAACTGCACCACGCGGTTGCTGCGCGCCGCCTCACAGAAGAAATGCAGCGGGTCGCGCCACACTTTGGGCAGCGCGCCCAGGAACGGCGTATTGGCGTAGTAGGGCGGCGTCAGGGTCTCGGGCATGGGGCTGGGCTCCTCGGTGAATAGGGATAATGGCTTAACGCAATAGTATCGCGCTGTTGCATGAGCCGCAGCTTAAGACGGCCTAGGCGCCCGGCTTATCGGTCTGATGACGGAAAACGATGGATGATCGAACTACTCGGTCGCGGGGGCCGGCTCGGCCTCGGAGGCGCGCGCGCCGTCCACGGGCGTCGCGCAGTAAGGGCAGACGTTCCAGGGCAGGTCCATGAGCCGCCCGCACTGGGCGCACGTCTTCTTGAGCTTGGTCAGACAGTTGGGGCACAGGCGCCACTCTTCGCTCGCCTGGCGTCCGCAGCCGGGGCAGACGCGCTTCTCTTCGATCTCCTGCAACAGCGCTTCCTCTTCCAGGCTCTGCTCGTAGGTCTCGGCCAGCGTGCGCGGCGGACGCAAGATGAGGTAGATCAGCAGGCCGGGCAGGGTCAGCACGGCCACCACGGCGGCGGCCAGCACCTGGGCGAAGACATCGCGGCTGCGCGCGCGCATGTCGCGGAAGGTCCAGATGACCAGGCTGAGCCACAGGGCGCTCAGGAACGCGCCCATGAAGGCGGCGGCCAGCAGGACGTAGTCGGCCAGGGAATTCAGGTCCAGGTTGATGGGCATGGCAAACCCGATTATAGGATGGGGTCCAGGGGAGGGCAAATGCGGGCGCGGCGCAGATGCGCCTCAGGGTGTCCGGTTTCCCACCCATCGCTTGCCAACCGCCGCCCGTCGCCTGGCGCGGCCCTGGCTACACTGGCCGCGATGACCGATTTCCGCCCCCGCATCACGGACCTGCCGGCCGACGACCGCCCGCGCGAGCGCCTGGAGACGGCGGGCCCGGGCGCGTTGAGCAACGCCGAACTGCTCGCCGTCCTGCTGCGCGTCGGCGTGGCCGGGGAGAACGCCGTCCGGCTGGCGGAGCGCCTCCTGGCGGAGATCGGCGGGCTGCCGGGCCTGCACCGCGCTGCGCTCGCCGACCTGTGCCGGGTCAAAGGCGTCGGCCGGGCCAAAGCCGCTCAGCTCATCGCCGCCGTCGAGCTGGGCCGGCGGATCGCCATCCAGTTCCCCGACGAGCGGCCGGTGGTGCGCTCCCCGGCCGACGCCGCCAACCTGCTCATGTATGAGCTGGCCGGGCTGGAGCAGGAGTACCTGTTCGTGATCCTGCTCGACACGCGCAACCGCGTCCTCGGCAAGCCGGTCGAGGTGTACCACGGCTCGCTCAACACCTCGCTCATCCGCGTGGGCGAAATCTTCAAGGACGCGGTGCGCCTGAACGCCGCGGCCCTCATCGTGGTCCACAACCATCCCTCCGGCGACCCGGCGCCCAGCCCGGAGGACGTGGCCGTCACCCGCGCCATCGTCCAGGCCGGCAAGCTATTGGATGTGGACGTGCTCGATCATCTGGTGATCGGTCGGCACCGTTTTGTGTCGATGAAGGAACGCGGGCTGGGCTTCTGAGTTCATTCGGAGACCAGGAGCTGCACCTGGGCCACGTTGCTGTCGAAGCTGTGGCCGGAGGCGTAAATTGAGATGCTCTTGATCACGGCCGCCGGCGCCCCCGCCTCACGCCAGATCTCCAGCAGGTTGCCCGACTCGTACGGCTTCCACTGTCCCGGCTCCACCAGCAGGTGGTCGCTATAACGCGGGAAACACGGCCCGCAGAAGGTCAGGCCGAACGCCGGGTTCGGATCGAACTTGTAATAGAAACCCTGCAGCCACTCGCGTTCGGCCCCGTTCAGGTCCACGTACTTGATCTTCACCATGATCGGGCACTCGGTGCCCTGTACGCCGCAGTTGCTCAGTTTCTGGTACGAGAGGTAGACGTCGAGCTGCAGGCGCAGCGACGCGAAGCCGCGCACGTCGGCGTTGATCTCCTGGTACAGGCCCACCTGGCCCCAGTTGTCGCCCAGCCGGGAGAAGTTGACCGCCGGCCGCCCGCCCAGCACGGTCTTCGCCACCAGGCCCGGGCTTTCCGTGGCGATGACGGGCGTGAAGATCTCCTTCTGCCAGGCGGCGCCGAAATCGGCGGCAAAGTCGCCGTCCAGGATCAGGTCCCGTTCGACCGGCAGCGGCCCGACCGGCGCCGAGCCGAGCGCGACTTCGGCGCGCTGGTCGCTGGTCAGCGACAGCGTCTGCCCCTGGGCCGACACCTGCACCCGGCCCTCGCGGACGGTGACCGTGGTCTGGACGAAGGAGGCGACGACCGAGGCGTTGACGCCCGGCGTCGTGATGGCGGTGACCGTGTCCGGCGCGGACTCGATGCGCACGGCGACCGCCCGGCCGCCGTCCGCGACGGTGAAGAGGCGCAGGCGGCCTTTGGTAAGCGTGAGCTCGATCTGGTGCGGCGCGGTGCTCCAGGCCCCGAAGCGCGGGCTTTCCGCCCGGGCGATGGTCAGCTGGGTGTCGCCGTAGATGTCCACGGACGCGATGGTCACGCCGCCGTCGCGGGCGACGAAGGTGAGCGTGGCCTGCGCGTTCGATTCGGTCGAGATCGATGAGCCGGGCGGGATATCGGTGAGGTTGGCCTCCAGCGAGGTGCGGCCGGGGCGCTGGACATAGACGATGTTGCTGCGGGCCAGGGTGATGACCTGCTCGGCAGTGGCGTTCTGCACCAGCCAGCTGGCGCCGGCCGGGATCAAGTAGAGCAGGAGGCAGAACGACGCAAAGGCCGACCACAGGACGGCCCAGGCCGTGCGTTCCGGGTTGCGGCGCATGGTCAGAAGCGAATCTCGAAGCTGATGAACCCGCCGCTCGCCGGCCGCCACACGGCTTCAACGCGATCTACGGCGGCGTGGCGCGGCCCGTGGTGCAGATAGTCCAGCAACCGGGTCAGCGCGGCGCGCGTCCCCTCGGCCAGCACTTCTACTGAACCGTCCGGCCGGTTGCGCACCCAGCCGGTGAGGCCCAGCGCCTGGGCGCGCTCGCGGGTGGCGGCGCGGAAATTGACGCCCTGCACGCGTCCAAAAACGCGGGCGTGCAGGCTCTCTTCTGGCGTGTCCATAAGGCGCGAAAAACGCCATCCGAGGGATGGCGACAGGAAAATTATACCACGTGGCGGGCGGGCTTCAGGCCGCTCGTGAACAGCCAGAACAACCCGGAGCCGGACAGCACCAGGCCGGCCAGGGCCAGCCAGGGCCCCAGCCACCGCGCCCGCAGCAGGACCGGGTTCGCCCGGAGGCTGCTCTGCAGCCACGCCTCCTCCAGTTCCTCCAGCGTCATCCCCAGCGCGCGCTGCACGCCGCCGGCGCAGTCCACGCCGTCGGCGTAGGCCCGCAGCAGCGCGTCAAACGCCTGCGCGCCGTACCGGTCGCGGATATAGCGCACCACGGACTCGCTCTGGGCGTACGCCCGTTGCGCCTCGGCCGCGTCCGGCGAGAACGGCCCGCAGAGCCTGGCCAGGGGCAGCAGCTCGTCCGCGTCCAGGGCCGCCTGGAGGGCGGCGGCCCGGTCCGCATCCGGGACGGCCTCGCTCATCATGGCCAGCCCTTCCTGCAGCCAGGCCGGCACGTTGTAGAACCGGTCGCCGGTCTTCTGGGCGATCAGGATATGGGTCAGTTCGTGCGGGATGTCGCGGGCGGCCTGGACCGGCGTGTCTATGTCGTCGGGCGGCAGGGTGACGACGACGGCGCCGAAGAGCGGGTTGGCGTGGGCGTCGGACCACAGCCGCCCGGATTCGACCAGGGCGTCGCGCGCCTGCGCCAGACTCGGGTACAGGTAGACGGTGACCGCCTCCGGCAGCGGCGCCTGGATATCGCGATTGGCGCGCGCCAGCCCGGCGACGGCCGCGTCGAGCGCCATCTGGGCGTAGGCCCGGTCGCCCGTGTGCCAGGCCACGGTGATCGGACCGTCCGTGAGCGTCTGCCACTCAAAACGATTGTCGGCGTAGATGAAACTCTGGCGTTCCGTGGTCAGGGTCCGGCCGTCCGCGTCGCGCGCCTCCCACCAGTAGGTCACCGGCGCGAAGGGCAGCAGACGGCGGCGGCTCGGCTCCAGGACGTACGTGGCCTCCACCCGCTGGCCCTTGATGAAGCGCGCCTTGCCGACAAACGTGCGCGGCTCGTCCGGGGTCTTCAGCAGCAGGTTGACGTCGATGATCTCGGCCTCGCTCGCGACCAGCAGGCTGAAGGTGACCTCCCCGCCGAAGGCGTAGGCCGGCTGGCGCAGGGCGACGACGCGCGGCCCGCTCTGCGCCAGGGCCGGGCCGGGCGCCGGGCCGACCGCGCCGAGCAAGAGCAGGATCAGGAATGGAAACAACCCGCGTCGCATACTGCCTTATCTTACCTCACCGCCGCGAGCAGGTACGTGATCAGGGGCGTGAGCGTCAGCGGGCTGAGCAGGGTGGAGAGGACGACCGCGCCCGTCATCAGCTCGGCGTCCAGGTCGTACTGGACGGCCAGCACCGTGGTGATCACGGCGGCCGGCATCGACGCCTCCAGCACAGCCGCCTGCCAGGTGACGCCGCGCAGGCCCAGGCCGGCGGCCAGCAGCAGCGCGGCCAGCGGCGCGACGACGAGCTGAAGCAGCGTGGCCGCCGCCAGGACCGCCCGGCGCGCCCGCGGCCAGGCCTCGGCGTGGGGCCGCAACGCGGCCATCTGCAGGCCGAGCAGCACCAGCATGACGGGGATGGCGGCCTGTCCCAGCAGGTCCACCGTGCGGCTGAGGAAGGCGGGCGGCGTCCAGCCCAGCGCGCGGACCAGCGCCGCCGCGATCAGGGCGTAGAAAGCGGGCACGCTGACGATCTCGCGCAGCGCGCCGGCGAAGGTCTGCCGGCCGAGCGAGGCGACAAAGATGCCCAGCGTGTAGACGCTGATGGTGCTGAAAATGTAGAAGATCACGGCCCGGGCCAGGGCCTCGTCGCCGAAGGCGAAGCGCGTGGCGGCCAGGCCGTAATTGCCGCTGTTGACGAAGGCGGCCGCCACCACCAGCGTGACCAGTTCGCGGCGGTCCAGGCGCAGGAGCCGGCCCAGGCCGGCGGCCAGCAGCGCCATGGCGGCGACGATGCTCAGGGTGAACGCCGCCAGCTGCCCGAACTCGGCGCCGGTCACCTCGGTCTGGGTGAGGGACGCGAACACCAGGCACGGGCTGAAAATGTAGAAGGCGAGGCGCGTCACCGTCTTCAGGTCCGGGCGGAAGGCGCGCCCCAGGGCGACGCCGGCGCCGGCGCTCAGGAAGACGGGCAGCAGGTTGTTGAGGAAGACTTCAAACAGCAGGCTCAATTGAGGCGTTGATGCGGGGGCAGCGACGGGGTGTCGTCCAGATCGTCGTCGTCCTCGGCGTCGAATAGCTCGTCCAGCTCATCCTGGTCGGCCTTGAGGAGCGGGAAGTCCAGCCGGTCGTCGTGGAAGGTCAGGTTCTCCATGGCGTCTTCGATGAAGTCGCGCTCGACCTCGTCCTCGGCCTCCTGCAGCAGCGTGAGCAGGATCTCGCGCGCTTCGTCGCCTCCGATCTGGCCCAGGCTCCAGATGGCGGCCTCGCGGATCTGCACGTCGCCCTCTTCGACCATGCGCTTGAGCGCGGGCACGGCGTGGGTCAGCTCCAGTTCGCCGGCCGCCCGCGCCGCCTCATAGCGCAGCTCCGGGTCGCCGCTCTCCAGCTCGTTGAGCACGGCCTCGCCCCAGCGCGCGTCCGCGCTGCGGCCCATGGCGAACACGGCGCTGACGCGCTGCCGGCGGTCCGGGGCGGCGTAGGCGCTCTGGATGAGGTCGGGCACCTCCGGCCGGCCGGAGAAGGCGATGGCCTCCAGCGCGCGCCGGCGGACTTCCAGGTCGTCGCCGCCGTTGATCACGGCCAGGAGCGCATCTTCCACGCGGCGCAGCTGGGCCTGGGGCAGTTCGTCGATCTCGCCCAGGTACACGAAGCGGCCCAGGGCGCTGGCGGCGGCGGCGCGCACGGCCGGGGCCGGGTCGTGCTGCATCAGGTCCAGGAAGGGCGCCATCAGGGACGGGGACTCGGATTCCCACAGATTGGCGACCGCCGCGGCGCGCACCTCGGCGTCCTCGTCTTCCAGGCCCAGCCGGAAGACGGCCTCGAACTGGACCTCCAGGTTGGCCTCGCCGATCTCGCCCAGGTCCTGCATGAGGGCGCGCCGGCGCTCGACGGGCGCCTCCGGCCAGGCGGCCTCCAGCGCGGCCAGGTCTTTCTGGTCGAGGTCCGAGAACAGGTACAGGTCGGTGGGCGGGAAGGCGTGGTCGGGGTCCTTGAGGTGCTCAAGGACGCGGGCAAAATCGCTGGTCGCGGGCATGACGTTACCGGGGGATGATGGGGTTGAAGATGTCCTGGTACGTGATGAGGACCATCAGGGCCAGCAGCATGGCCATGCCGATCATGTGCACCAGTCCCTCGCGGGCCGGGTCCATGCGCCGGCCGCGGACGGCCTCGATCAGGACGAACAGGATGCGGCCGCCGTCCAGCGCGGGCAGCGGCAGCAGGTTGGTCATGGCCAGCGCCACGCTGATCAGGCCGACCAGTTGCAGCACCGGATACCACTGGTTGATTTCCTGCGCGGTGGTGACGGCGACGCGGGTCAGGTCGTTCATGCCCACGATGCCGATCGGGCGGGCCAGCTCAGGCGCGATCTCGCCGCGCATCAGGCGGCCGGGCAGATAGATCAACTCCTGAAACTGGAAGACGATCTCGCGGTTGGCGCGGACGAAGGCCTCCGGCCAGGAGTAGTCGGTGACCATGGCCCGATCCATGGCAATGCCCATCGGACCTTCGTCGGTGGGCCATTCGGTGCGCGGCGTGACCGAGACCGTCACGGTCTGGCCGCCGCGGTCGAGGGTCAGGTCGATGGGCTGGCCGAGGCGGGCATAGACTTTCTGGCGCACCTGGGGGATGTAATGGATGTCCTCGCCGTCGGCGCTCAGGATCACGTCGCCGGCGCGCAGGCCGGCCAGGGCGGCCGGGCTCGCCTCCATGACCTGGGCGATGACCACGCGGTCCGGCCAGCCGAGCCGGAAGCCGACGGTGAAGACCAGCAAAGCGAAGATCAGGTTGAAGGCGGCGCCCGCCGCCAGGACCACGATGCGCGCGGTCTTGGAGGCCGCGGCCAGACCGTTCGGCACGGCGGGATTGTCTTCGCCGGCCGGCCGGATGAAGCCGCCGATGGGCAGCCAGTTGAGCGAGTAGATGGTGCGCGGGCCGCCCAGCTCTTCCTGGCTCGGGACCTTGCCGCCGAAGAACAGGCGCCAATTGTTATCCCTGTCCCGCACCAGGCCGAGGGCGCGCGGCGGGAAGCCCAGGCCGAACTCCTCGACGTGGATTTTGAACAGGCGCGCGGCCAGGAAGTGCCCCAGCTCGTGGACAAACACCAGCACGCTGAGGACGACGACGAAGATCGCGACGCTGCCCAGGTCCGTGAAACCGAAGTCAATCATGCTGCACCACCGCCACTCGACGATAACGTATTAATGATTATACCGCCTTTCATTGTGAGAAGCGTTCACCCCGGGGCGCGCCGGGACGCGCCGAGGTCAGGACGCGATCAACCGGGCCGGGCCGCCGGGCAGGGCGGTGAGCGTCTGCGGCACGCCCAGCGCCTTCAGGCGGCGCTCGACCTCCGCCGCATGCTCGGCCGGGCACAGGCAGTGGACGTTGGGGCCGGCGTCGATGGTGAAGGCGACCGGGAGGCCGCCGGCGCGCCAGGCCTGGATGGATTTCATGACGGCCAGCGTCAGCGGTTCCCAGTAGTAGAGCGGCGGGGTGGAGGTCATCATCACGGCGTGCATCAGGGTCGAGTCGGCCTCGATCACGTCGGCGAAGACGGCGAAGTCACGGGCCAGCAGCGCGGCCCGGCAGCGCGCCAGGCGGTCGGCGGCGCCGAGGACACGGCCGGCCTGGAGGGGGCTGGTGTCGGCCAGGGCGTGGCCTTCGGTGGAGCCGGTGGCCTTGTGCGCGGCGCTGAGCAGGGCGATCACATCGGCCAGCGCCCAGTGCTCGGGCGGGGCGATGCTGACCGCGAACGAGTCGGCGTCGCCCGAGCCCATGCGCCACTCGGTGAAACCGCCCGGCACGCTGCGGCAGGCCGAGCCGGACCCGCGCCGGGCCAGGGCCGAGAGTTCGGCCTCGGGGAGCGTCAGCCCGGCGGCGGCGGCGGCGGCCAGGGTGAGGGCGGCGAAGGCCGAGGCCGACGACGCGATGCCGGCGCCGGCTGGGAAGTTGTTGTGCGAAGTGACGCGGGCGCGTGTCGTGATCTGCGCGCGCCGGCGGATCAGGTCCAGGTGGGCCGTCACCCGCTCGCGCGCGGGCCCGGTCTGGAGCGCGCCCCCGATCGTGACCGTGTCCTCCGCCAGCGCCTCGTCGAAGGTCACCGTGGTGCGCGTCTCGAGGCCGGCCAGGTTCATCGAGAGCGACGGGTTGCGGGGCAGGCGCAGGGCCTGGTCGCGGTTGCCCCAGTACTTGATAAAGGCGATGTTTGGTGAGCTTTGGGCGGTGGCAGACATGGTGATCATGGCATTTTATACACACAACCGTGATTTTTACAGCAAAACGCCTCTATCTCGTGTGAGTTTCCTTTCTTTTGGCGTGTTCGCTTGTGACTACATGATACCCCAGGCTTGGCAGCTTCTTACCCTGTCTGGTTTTGCTCACCGGGCATTATTCGACAAACGACCATCTTTCTGGCGCTCGCTATCCTGCGCTACTGGCAGGGCGCGCTTTTACAGATCTGCCCAACTGACCAGGTACGAATCCCCCCGATCTGCCGATGTGACGGGGGAGATCAGATTCTAGGATGAAAGCGAAGTGCGCCTCCTTTTCAAAGCGCGCGGGCAGAGTCTTCTGCTTCGCCCTGCTCGCGCGGGGTTGTTGCAGACCGGGAAGCGAATGGTCTCTTCTTTCCTGATAATCATCCACGCTTTGCTGACCGCCCTCGGTGGCGGAACCCTGGCTTTGGGCGTGTTGGAACTCTCCCCGCTGTGGATTGTCCTCGCTGCCCTGGTCTTCAAGGAGTCTCCTATGCTCTACGTCAAACTGTTCGGCTATCTGCTCGCTTCTGCCGCTGTGTTCACGAGCGTCGCCATGGCGCTGATGGGCGCGCGCTGGCAGGCGGTGGAACAATCGGCGTATGCCGGTGAGCGTCGTCCCTGGTGGTTCGTGGCGGCTAGCCTCCTGCTGGTTGGCTTTTATCTCTTTGCGCTTTATCACTTCGTATACGCCGCGCCGAAGACCTGGGCTGGCTGGCTGTTGATGATCATTCTGCCTGTTGGCTGGGGCCTGAAAGCCGCGCTGGTCATTTTCAACCCTCAGGGGCGCGCAGCCGTTTCCGCCATTGCCGGTGACCAGAACTGGCGCAAAGTAGCGCTCGCCCGCCTGCCCGCTGCCCTTTTGCTGGGCGTTCTAACCTGGTTCGCGTAATGAGAGCGGCCATGATTCGGCATCTGCTTTGGGAGACGGACGGGGTTTTATTCGATACCCATCCCGCTGTCACCTATGCCCTCAGTCAGTCGCTCAACGAGATGGGTTACCTCATTGCCCTAAACGTGGTGGACGAGCTCTCCCGGCAGTCCCTGGAGTATTGCGTAGATACGCTTGCGGCGCGCTTCCAGCTCGACCCGGCCCTGTTGCGCCGGCGTTCTGCCGAACACTACCACCGGATTCTGCCGGAGCGCCAGCCGCCATTTCCCGGCGCGCGCGAAGTCTGCGCCTGGGTTGCGGCGCATGGCGGCATGAATTTGATTGTCACCGTCCGAAAGAGGGACTCCATCCGCGCTCTGCTCGCCGCGCACAACCTGACCCGCTTTTTCAGCGACATCTTCAGTCTGGAGCAAGGCTACCCCGGCAAGTCAAACGCGGCCATCCTGCTTGCCGCAATGGAAGAACACGCCCTGAACCCCGCCGAAACCATGCTGATCGGCCGGCAGGAGAGCGATATCCTGGCCGGGCGGGCGGCAGGTGTTGCAACCTGCTTGTTCGGCGCGGCGGAAGTCTCCAGCCCGCCCACTTTGCGCGTGAGAGATTATCGAAGGTTGTTGAAGTATTTGGATGAACTATCGGAACCGCAAACCTAAACGTTTGCCCGCTATTGCGCTCTGAGCGCTCAATTGAAACCGCGCGCTCCGGCGCGCTCTCTACGCTGCTGGAGCGCTCACTCTGGATATTGATTTCTATTTGGGCGGCGATTCGGCCCGTCGCCCGCGCCGTTCGGGCTATTTCACTTCGCATTGCGCAAAAACGGAAGAAGGGAGATTTCATCCGATGAACGCTAAGAGCCTCCGCGCGCACTTGTGGAAACTGCCTGTGTGCGGTCTGGCCTTCTTTCTGGGCATGGCGCTGAGCGGGGCTTTGCTCCCCTTGCTCGGCTTCACCCCGCCCGAAATACCCGCCGGGACCGACGCCGGGACAATTGCTATCTGGTTTCTGCTGGGCAGCATGTTCCTGGCCGCTTTTCTCGCCCCGCTCTCCCGCCGCCTGCAAGCCGGCGGGCTGACGCGCTGGTTGTTTCTTTCCCTGTTTGTATGGGTCTTTGCGGCGGCCGGCATGGTGCTTGAGTCGTTCTTTTTCATGACGACAGGCGCGGTTTCATCGCTCGAAAATGCCCTGTTCACCCTGCTCAACTTCCTGTTGCCCGCCCTGTTCCTGAGCGGGATGGTTGCCAGCCTGTTTCGCCCCGCGCCCGACACAGTTCGCGCCCCGCGATCTGTCGCGCCGGTCTTTCAGGGCGGGCTATGGCGCGTCCTGATCGCCTTGCTCGCTTACCCGCTGATTTACTTCGCTTTTGGGTTGCTCGTCCAGCCGCTGATTGGCGACTTTTACGCTACCGGTCAGTATGAACTGACCACCCCCACCTGGGGGCAGATGATTCCCCTGCAATTAGCGCGCAGCCTGCTTTTTCTGCTGGTCAGTCTGCCTATGCTTGCCCGCTGGAACGGCTCGCGCCGCAGTCTGTGGTTCTCTTTGGGGGGCGCCATCTTTGCCTGCACCGGTTTTATGGCTGTCCTCACCGCCTACTGGTTTCCCTGGCAAATGCGCCTCTTCCATGGCCTGGAACTGCTTGCCGATAGCTTGCTCTACGCCGGGGTGTTGACCTGGCTATTCACACAAGAGCAAAGCGCCTCCCCATCTGACCGGGTACAAATCTCCCCAATTGCATAATGAGGCGGGATGAAAACGTCGGTTGACTGACCGATTGCCCAAAACCCGAAGAGATGCGGGCAAATTACGCGTGTTGGACGCGCTTATCACTGCGACGATTTTGCAAGAGAGCTGGGCGAGCGGCCTCCCTGCCTGCGCCCGCAGCGCCGCGGAAACGGCGGAAACGCTTGTCGTGCGGGTGAGGCAAGCGCTGGGCATTGGCTGACGCGAACCTGGAAGCGATGGAATGGAAAGCATGAAATCCAACAATGCAAAGCATCGGCCAGAACGCGCCTCGTCGGCAATTATCTCTTTGGTCTTTATGCTTATAAATACCAGTTTCAGTCCAAAGATAAATTGGCAATCGGACCTGCTTGAAGCGTTTACCGCCTATCTCGATGAGCGCGTTCCTGCGCTGATGGGCCGTTACAACATTCCTGGCGCGAGCATCGCCCTCGTTCGCGGCGGCGAGCTGGTTTGGTCGAACGCTTACGGCTACGCCAATCTGGAAGCAAAACGTCCTATGACTGTTTATTCCGTTTGCCGGGCAGAGTCGATTTCCAAATCGGTAACCGCCTGGGGCGTGATGAAATTGGTCGAGCAGGGTTCGATCGAACTCGACGTCCCCGTGCAACAGTATTTGCGTGATTGGCACTTGCCGGCTTCGGAATTTGATGAACGGGCGGTGACGGCACGGATGCTGCTGAGCGCCAGCGCGGGTATGCCGCTGGGAGAAATCGGCAGAACGGCTGAGTATGCCCCTCGGAGTGAAATGCCTTCCTTGCGGGATTACCTCGCCGGTGAAGCGCGATTGATTCAGCAACCGGGCTCTGGATATGGGTACTCAAACGTCGGCTATAACTTGTTGGAACTGCTCGTCGAAGAAGTAACCGGACGCGACTTTGCGGAGTACATGGAAAGCGAAGTCTTGCATCCGCTCGGGATGACGGCTGCCAGTTTTGTTTGGGATGAATCGTTTGCCCCGCTTGTTCCAAACGGGCACGAATGGAACGGCGCGCCGGTTTCTCCCTATGTGTATCCGGCGCGGGCTTCGGGCGGACTGTTTGCAAGCGTTGAAGATATTGCCCGCTTTGTCAGCGGCGGGATGACGGGGCGCTATTACACGGATCGCGGCGTATTGAGTCAGGACAGCCTGCGTCAAATGTACGCTCCGCAGGTGGAAGTGTCCGGCGTCTACCGTTTCGTTTCCGAATCGTATGGTTTCGGTCACTTCATTGAAACGATCCCAAACGGGCAAAAAGCGGTCTGGCATGGCGGCCAGGGACACGGCTGGATGACGCATTTCCATTTGATCCCGGAATCGGGCGACGGCATCGTCATCCTGACCAACAGCCAGCGCAGTTGGCCCTTGATCGCCGAATTGCTGTCCGATTGGATGCGCTGGAATGGACTCGGCTCAGTGAAGTTCAGCAGGATTGTTTGCGCGACCACAGTCTCCTGGATTATTACCGGATTGGTTGCCCTGCTTGTGTTGACGTTGACGGTTCACTTGGCGGGAGACGTCCTGAGCGGAACGCTCAGGTTTGCGCCTTTTGTGGCGGAATCTATGCGTGCGCGGTTGTTCAAAGCGGCAATGGGCATCAGTGTAATGGCTTTTCTCGGTTGGAGAACCTCTCAGCCGTATCTGTTTGAGACCTCGATATTTCCGACCAGCGCCGGCTGGGCTGGGCTTTCATTCCTTGCGCTGAGCATGGTTTTGATCATCTCGGCCCTGTTCTCTCGTATGGATTGATTATGTTCGAGCGCTTCAAGTCGCGTAACGCCCCGGTGTGGTTCGGCACGAGCCTGTTCATCGCCATGATGTCCGCAGGATACTATTACAACCTGACCTTCGTTCAGATCGGGTTGGAAGATTTCGGCACGCGCCTGCTCGGCTTAAGCACCGCCGCAATTGCCCGCGATATGGCCGTGTTGGCCCTGCTCACCTGCGGGGCCGCGCTGTTTTTTGGCTGGTGGATGACCGGCCGGGGCTGGGGGCGAAAGTTTCGGCGCAAACTACAACTCACATTCGTGGTCATCGTCTTTCAAACCTTGCTGACCTTTCTCTGCGCGTGGGTAAAAAGCGAAACCGCCTTTGTGCTCTGGCTGGCGGTTTTGGCGCTCGTACTGGGAATTGGCGTGCCGGCCATGTTTTCGCTGACCACCGACCTTGTTCCGGTGCGCCTGCGCGGCTGGGCAGCCGCCCTCACCACAGCCCTGTCCTATTTTGCCGCCGCCGGCTCCTCGGGCGAATGGCGCTTCGAAACTTTTCGCCAAATCTCACTGTTCCTGCTCCTGACAGGGCTGCCTGCCATTGGATTGCTTGCCTTCCTGCGCCATCCCTGGCTCGATGCGCTCGCTGTCCAACACCAGCGCCCCGAATTTGCCAACGGGCGGTTTATGCGCGGCGGCGTGTCGCGCCAACAGTTTTGGGGCTTTATCGTTGCCATGTTTGGCGTTTACTTTGTGGACAGCCTGGGTTTTATGCGCCTGCTCAAAACCCCGCTTTACATGGAAAGCGCCTGGCAATCGCCAGAGTTCAATATCCGTTTGTTCATCGCTGTCACCCACGTCATCGGCGCGCTGACGGCTGGCGCGCTTTACACCTCCCTGCGTGTGCGTCCGCTCTTTCTGTGGATATTCGGCATCTTTGCGCTCACCCACCTGCAATATAGTTTTCACATCCGGGTCGAGGCCGAAAGCGGCGTGCTCATCATGCCGATGCTCTACGCTCTGGCGGTCAGCATCTACACCGTGTTGAACTTTGCTGTTTGGGCCGATTTTTCCACACCTGATACCATCCCCTTCAGGGCGGCGCTGGGCGTCACCCTTTCGGGCTGGACGGCCACGTTTCTCAGCACCAGCCTGTCTGTCGCCTGGATTGAACAAATCCCGCTCGAACGACACATTCAGGTGGTTAATTCGTTTTCCATGTTCTTTTTCTTTGCACTTCTGATTTTTGCATTTTTCCCTGTCCGCCCAACGGAGTCCACATGAAACCTCTCCGTGCGCGCCTGCTCCTTGTTTTCCTGTCATTGCTGCTAACGGCTTGTGGCGCCAATGGCCTGTATCAGGTCACGCTCATCACCGATGGCAGCCACCAGCTCACCGGCCATTACCCCGGCGACCTGCTTGTGCTGGGCGGTCAGGCGACCTTATCTTCTCAAGCGAGCCTGCAAGGCAGCGTGCACTTAATTGGTGGGCAACTCGTCGTACAGGGTCACATTGTAGGGGATGTCACCCTGCTGGGCGGTCACCTGACCCTCGAACCCTCTGCGCGCCTGGGCGGAAACCTGAATCTGGGCGGCGGAGCCTATCACCCGTCGCCCGGTTCCGTTATCGCAGGGCGTATCCACACCGGAGCCAATATCCCGTTCCCCCACTTGCCTGAACGAGACTCCCCACCCCTGCCTGGAGCGTTGCTACAAACCCTGCTTAATGCAATCCTGCTGGGCTTGACTGCCTTGTTCCTGGCGCGCACCTTTCCCAACGGCGTGAAGCGCGTTAGCGAAGCCGCCGCTCAACACACCCTCGTCAGCGGGTCGGTGGGATTGCTGGTCGGCGTGGTTGGCATTTCCCTGTTGGTGACGATGGCTTACACCATCCTCCTTATCCCGGTCACATTGTTGGGACTGTTGGTTTTGGGCCTGGCCGTTGTCCTGGGGTGGATTGGGCTGGGAATAACAACCGGCAGGTTGATCGAACGGGCGCTGAAGGGTTCATTTTCCGCTGAAAAATCAGCCTTCGCCGGCACGCTGGTTTTCATCCTCGGTCTGAAACTGCTCGCCTCTATTCCGGTGATTGGCGGATTGTTGGGAGTGGTCGTAACCGCTATAGGTCTGGGCGCAGTCTCATTGACGCGCTTCGGGTTGCAATCATTCATCCCGGCAAACGAGGCTGACTTTCATTCATAACTTTCCGGAAGGTGGGGACTGGTCGAGGGGGTAGCATAAAACGGGTCACCTGACCAGTTTGTTTTGCAGGGCAATCGCGACCGCTTCGGTGCGGGTGGTTGCGCTCAATTTGGAAAGAACGCTGCTGACATGAAATTTGGCCGTCGAGGGGCTGACCACCAGCCGTTGGGCAATCTGGTTGTTGTTCAGGCCTTCCACCATCAGCGCCAGCACTTCGCGCTCGCGTTCGGTCAGGTTGAAACCGGCTTTTTCGGCGGGATGACGGGCGGCCTGGATAAGCGCCTGGGCGGCCTCCGGTGCGAGCGTGGGTTTGCCCATCGATGCGGCGCGGATGGCGCTGGCCAGTTCCTGCGCAGTCACATCCTTAAGCAAGTACCCAATCGCCCCGGCTTGCAAAGCGCCCTGTACCAGTTCCCGCTCCTTGAAACTGGTCAGGACGATAACCTGCACTTCGGGACAGATTTCGCGCAGTTGGCGGGTGGCGGTCGCCCCACCCATGCCGGGCATGACCAGATCCATCAGGACCACATCGGGTTTGACCACCGGGCAGCGCGCCAGGGCTTGCTCGCCGCTCTCGGCTTCGCCCACCAGTTCCATGTCGTCGCAGGTCATTAGGAAAGTCGCCAGGCCGCTGCGCACAACCGCATGGTCATCCACCAGCAGAACGCGAATTTTGTTTTCCATGAAGGCTCCGTTTATTTTGTCAAAGTGACCGATGTCCCTTCGCCGGGGCGGCTTTGGATGTCGAGATGCGCCCCAATCGCCTCGGCGCGCTCGCGCATAATGCCCAACCCCAGGCTCGCAGGCGGAATCTGATTCGGGTCAAATCCGCGCCCGTTATCGCGCACGCACAGACGCGCGGAGTTTTCCTTTCTTTGCAAGCTGATGAAGACCTGCGAAGCCGCGGCATGTTTCGTGATGTTATTGAGGGCTTCCTGCGCCACGCGGTAAAAGACGGCTTTCACCTCGATGGGCGGGTCGAACTGCCCTTCGACCGATAATTCCACCGGCAAACGCACCCGTGCTGTAAAGGCGTTCGCCAGGTGACGCAGCAGGTCCGCCAAATCCATCTCGGCCAGGGCGGCAGGGCGCAGTTCCAACAGCAACGTGCGCATTTCAGAGAGCGCGCCGCGCGTCAGCTGGCGCAGTTCTTCCAATTTTTGAGCGGCCGTTTCGGGCTGGCGCTCCCACAGTTTGGGCAACACTTCGGCAATCAGGTTGGCGGAAAAAAGCGTCTGTGAAACAGCGTCATGCAGGTCGCGCGCCAGACGGCTGCGCTCCGAAAGCGCCGCGCCTTCGGCGGCCTGCTCTCTCAGGAGAGCGTTTTCAATCGCCAGAGAAGCCTGGCTGGCAAAGGCTGAGGCCAGCTCAATTTCCTCCGGCTGAATGTTGCGCGGCGTGGGATAATACAACACCAGCCCGCCATACATTTCTCCCTGCGCGCTCATCGGCACAGCCAGCACCGCTCCGTAACGGTCGGAAAATTTTTGCAGCTTGTCGGTCAGGCTGGTATCGAGCGAAACGGCTTCGCCTTCGGCGGTGTACACCGTCTGACCGTGAAAGACCTGGGTGGTATCGTTCACCGCCACCGGCTGACGGGTGAGGACCGCCCGCCCCAGCGCGCCCTGCCCAAGCGGCAGGCGGATTTGCGCGGCGTATTCGGCGGAAAGCCCCACCGAGGCCTGCGGAGAGAGCATTCCCGCCGCCGGGTCAAGTTTGTGAACAGCCACAGCCTGGGCATGGAGCAATTGCCGGGCCTGCGCCACGATGTGCTGCAAAATCTCATCCAGCGGACGCGCCGTATTCAGAATGGAAAGAGTCTCGCGCAGGCTCTCGGCCACATTGCGGCGTTGCTCCGTCTCTTGCAGCAGGCGGGCATTCTCAAGCGCCACCGCCACCTGCTCGGCAAACGCCAGCCCCAGTTGAATCTGTTCCTCATGAAAATCTTGCGGCTCGGTGTAATAGAAGACCATGCCGCCGTAGAGTTTATCTTGAATATAAAGCGGTACGGCAAACGAACCGGCGTAGTGCTCGCGCAGAGCCATCCGCTCGCGTTGGATGGCTTCGGGGATGGTTGGATTGCGGCGAATCTCTTCCACCCGCTCCGGCCGGGGCGGGTAGTTTCCGTAAATCGGCTGGCGCTTGAGCAAGGCTTGCAGGTAGCCCTCGTCGCCCGAAAGTTTGAGCGCTGAAAACGGGCGGCTGCCGCGTTTTTCGAAAATTCCTTCCGTGCCGTAACCGGCTGCATGGGTGATGACCTCCTTCTCCAGGTCAACGTGATGCAAAACGCACGCCCCCGCGCCCAATTGCCGCGCCGCCAGTTCCACCGCCCGCTGCAGGAATTCGTCCAGCGGCATGTTGGAATTGATCATGCGGATGATGTCGCGCAAACTCTCGGCAGTCGCGCGCCGCCGTTCAATTTCTTCGGTGCGCGCCCGCACGCGCTGCTCCAGCGAGGCGTTGACCTCCTGCAAAGTCAGTTCAGCTTCCTTTTGTTCGGTCAAGTCAATCACCATGCCGTCGAAGTGCGTCGGTCGTCCGGCAGCATCAAAACCGGGGTTAGAGATGGTCTGCACCCAGCGCCAGCGCCCCTGACGAGGATTGTAAACGCGCGTCACCTGATTATAGGGCTCGCTATATTCGAGAGCGCGGCGGTTGGCTTCCAACACCCGGGGGGCGTCTTCAGGGTGCAAGTTCTTGAACCAGTTGGCAAAATCGTAATAATCTTCCACGCCGGTCAATTCGCGGATGGAGGGGCTGGCCAGCGTCACCCGCGCCCCGTAAGGGCTGGAGGGGTCGAGCGTGAGGCGGTAGATGCCAAAATGATGGGCATTTTCGACAATGGAACGCAAAAGCGATTCGTTCGCGGTCAGGCGGCTGAGGGTTTCGCGCAGTTGCGGCTCATCCAGCCCGTTGGGCAGAGAGGAAAACGTCCCCAGCGCCGGGTCTGGCGTAAAGGCGATGACCGCCTGTCCTTCGGCTTGTGAGGCGGGCAACAGTTCAAATTCGCACACTTCATCGCCGCAGGCCTGACAGCGCCGTTCAATGCAGACAACATCGCGTCGCAGGCTGATCACGTTGATAAAGCCGACCAGCACCCCGGTCGTATACGCACAGACCGGGCTGGGAGCGCGCTGGCCATGCCGGGTCATCATCCAGGCTTCGAAGGTGTCCTCCGCTTGCAGGTGTACCCGTCCGAGCGGCCAGGCGGCCTCCAGAATCTCGAACTGACCGAAGCCTGCCGCCTGATAAGCCTGGATGCACTGCGCAAATAGCTCCTCTTGGGCCTGCGGTTCAAGGGCGCGTCCTTGCGCGGCGACATACGATGCGCCCCCATTGGCGCCCGCTTGCTGGAAGATTTCTCCGGTCGCCTTCGAGCCAATCAGGTTTTCCATCTGGCGGCGCAGGCTCCAAAACCCGGCCTCGACGTCGATGAAGGCCATGCGCGCTCCGCCTATCGTTATGACGCCAGGGGCAGTTTGAGCGAGATATTCGGATAGGGAGGGCTTTTTCATGCCGCGATTCTATCAAATGGCATAGTTGACCGCACCGATTCCTTGCCGTCGGCCTGTCCGGACTGCGGCGGATCGGTCAAGAAAACTGAAACATGTCCTCCGCCAGCGCCTCGTCGAAGGTCACCGTGGTGCGCGTCTCGAGGCCGGCCAGGTTCATCGAGAGCGACGGGTTGCGGGGCAGGCGCAGGGCCTGGTCGCGGTTGCCCCAGCGCTTGATAAACGCTATATTGGGATGGCCGCTGGCGGCGGCAGACGCGGTGTTCATGTGAGAGGGCGGTTTCTTCTTGAGGGTGTCGCCGGCACGCACCTGCCAGGCTCACTCCATTTTCCGTGGAATCATCGCCAGGCAAGGAGAAAGATGTGACGTGGGATAGGATCAAAATCGCGGGCGAGGTCATCGTTTTTCTAATATACGTGGGAACGGGGATGATGGCAGGCTGGATCCAGGCCCCGCGCGAATCTTCGCTGGGGAAGTTGATCTCCACACTTTCCATGAGTGTTGCCTTCCTCCTGCTGTGGGGGCTTCACCGCTGGCGCAACGTGTTTTTCTGGAAGATTCAAACGACGGTTGACGGCGCCATCACAGGGGCGGTCATTGGCGCAGCCCAAGGTGTGACCAACTTTGCCATTCAACGAACCATCTTGAATGTTTACGTTGACTGGCTGATCCTCATTGGTGCTGGCATCCTGGCAGGGGGAGTGTATGGCTGGCTGAACCAGAGGCGCAATCAAGAAAGTGGCACGGCGTGTTGATTTTGTTCGTCTGGCGACGTCGCTTGCGGACGGCGCGGCGCTGTTTGCGCCGGGCGGCACAAGGAGGAACCTGTGGCCCGAAAACGCTCGCGGGATATTGAGAAAGTCTATTCGGCCGAAAAATTTGCGGGTAAGTTGCGCCGCCTGGCGGACGCATTGGAAGCCGGAAAGCCCTTCCGCATTCAGGTGGCCGGCAAGCGGGTGTACATCCCCGCCGACGCGCAAATCAGCGTCGAACATGAACGCGCCGACGGAGAGGAGGAAGTTGAGTTCCAGCTCAGATGGCCATACTGAGCCCGGCTCTTGACGCCCGCCGCTCGCCTCGCCTACGCTGGAGCGCACCTGTGAGCCTCAAACGACGGTTCTCCGACGAGGTCCTGGCCGCCATCCGCAAGAGCCACGTCATCGGCCTGCGCGCCGGCGCGGGGCCGCACCGCTTCATCGCCGTCTGGGCGGTGGTGGTGGCGGGCCGCGTCTTCGTGCGGTCGTGGAGCCACAAGCCGAATAGCTGGCACAAGGTCCTGCTTAAAGAACCGCGCGGTGTGATCCAGGTGGCCGGCGCCGACATCGCCGTCCGCGCCATACACACCCGGAGCGAGCGCCTGAAGGACGCCGTGAGCCGCGCTTATCTGGACAAGTACAAGACGCCCGGCTCCATTAAGTACGCCCGCGACCTCGGGCGCGCGAAGTCGCGGGCGACCACCACGGAGCTGGCGCCGCTGTAAAGGCGCCGGCCAGTATCCCCCAGCGCCTGCAAGATCAGGCCCACATACGCCTCCGCGCCGGGCGGGGGGATGGCGCGATGGCGTTCCAGTCGGCCAACTCGGCCTGAGGCCGGGGTGACGATCGGCGTTCAGGGGGCGGGCGGGGCGTTCTTCCACTTCAGCGTCACTTCGTAATTGGCCTCCATCCCGACGTTGCCGACCGCAAAATTGCCCAGCTCGCCCGTGGCTTTGAGCGCGAACTTGACCTCGACCTCGTCGGCCCGGAGGTCGTCCAACTGCTGGCGGAGGTGGGCGGCCTGCGCCTTGACGCCGGCCAGCGCGTCGCTGAGCCGCTTGTGGACGCGCACGACGACGGCCTCGCCTTCGCCGCGGCGGGCGCCGCCCGGCGGCAGGCTGGCGCGGGGCTCCTGGTCGCTGGCCTGGATCAGGACGGTCGCGCCATCGTCCAGCTCATATTCCAGATAGGTCGGCATGCCGTTCCTCCTGTTGGCTCTAAAACACCGGCGCGGATCATTATAGCCGCTCACTTTTCGAGGTTTTGTGTAATTTCTCACCAGTTGGGGCGCACGGCCGTGCGCTCCAACGCGTTGACACCGAAATCGGGATACGGCCTTACAGCCTGCGAGCCTCCGGGCAACCCGATCGACGGCCTCCTAACCTGCCGGGCCTCAGGTCAGAAAGTGGTTGATTTCGCTAAACCGATACCATCGTACTAATAGATGTAAACTACTCCTAAAACTACAATCCTCTGTGGAGCTCCGGGCAATCAGATAGGCGCGTTTGAGGGGTTGGAGCAGCTACCGCTGCTCCCGATCCGCCTGAGTCTGTGGGGCCGCATCAGTTCAGCGCCAGACAATCCCATACCTGAGCGCGTTTGCGCGCAGTCAAGGAGATGAGACACATGCGTCGATCCACCCCCTCCCACCGGAGTCTCGGCCTGAACCTCTGGCGGGCCCTCCATCTGGCCGTCATCCTGTCGCTGCTGGTCCCGGCCGGCGGTCTGGCCAGCGCCGCCGAACTCCGGGGCCCCGTGCAGCAGGCGGGCGAGGGGGCGACCGTCTTCACCGTCAACACGGCCTCCGACGGCGACGACGAGTCCTGCGACCCGCTGGATTTCGAGTACGAGTACTGGAGCGACTGCACCCTGCGCGAGGCCATCAACGCCGCCAACAGCAACCCCGGCCCAGATATTATCGCCTTCGGCATCCCCGGCGAGGGCCCCGACACCTGGACGATCTATCCGGGTGAGCCGCTGCCGGTCATCACCGATCCGGTGGTGATCGACGGCTACACCCAGCCCGGCGCCAGCCCGAACACGCTGGCGGTCGGCGACAATGCGGTGCTGCGGATCGAGCTGAACGGCGCGGAGTGTGTCGTCGCATACGCGTATTGCCAGGGCCTGGTGATCGGACCGGGCGGCAGCGGTTCCACTATCCGCGGCCTGTCCATCACCGGCCCCTTCAACGACGCCATCGCCGTGGAAGGGGTGGACGAGAGCTATGAAGAGGTCGGCGGCGAGAATGTCATCGCCGGCAACTGGCTGGGCCTGCGCCCGGATGGCGCGCCGGACGGCGTCCTGGCCTCCGGCGTCTACCTGAACAACACCTCCGGCAACGTTGTCGGCGGGACGGCGCCCGCCGACCGCAACGTGATCTCGGCCAACCGGGATGGCGTCTTCTTCGCCGCCGGGGCCGGCGACAATAGCGGCAACACGGTCCTCGGCAATTACATCGGCACCGACCCGGCCGGCGAGGTCGCGCTGGGCAACAGCCAGCACGGCGTGTATATGGGCGTGTTCGGGCCGTACGACCTGAGCGGCAACACCATCGGCGGCGCGACGGCTGCCGCGCGCAACGTGATTGCCGGCAACGGCGAGTTCAATATCCGCGTGGTCGGGGGGGTTGAAAATGTGATCGCCGGCAATTTCATCGGCACGAACGCCGCCGGCGCGGCCGCCATCGAAGTCCCCGGCGGCGGCGGGGGGGGTGAGGGCGAGAGCTTCGAGCTTCAATATCTGGCCGCCGAATTCGGCACGGGCGGCGGCCTCCAGATCGTCGGCGGGGGCGGCAACATCATCTCCGGCTCGGCCGAGGCGCGCCAGGTGATCAGCGGCCACGACGACCGCGCCGTCTTCTTCACCGGCGGCACGGCCGGCAACCGCCTGCAGGGCAACTACATCGGCACGGACGCGGCCGGCCTGGCCGCCATCCCCAACAGCCGCGAGACCGTCCACCTGGACGACGCCGTGGAGAACGTGATCGAGGGCAACTTGATCTCGGGCAACAACGGCGTCGGCGTCCGCCTCACGGGCGGCGGCGTCGCCGGCAACACCGTCAGCGGCAACTGGATCGGCGTGGACGCCACCGGCCTGGCCGCCCTGCCGAACGCCTCCGGCATCGCGCTGGACACGGGCGCGTCCGGCAACATCATCGGCGGCGCGACCGCCGGCGCCCGCAACGTCATCTCCGGCAACAACGGGACGGGCTATGTCGAAGGCCGCGGCGTGGACATCGCCAACGCCCCGGACACGCAGGTGCTCGGCAATTACATCGGCCTGAACGCCGCCGGCACGGCCGCGCTCGGCAACCGGCTGGAGGGCGTGGTGGTGCGCGACGGCAGCACCGGCGTCGTCATCGGCGGCGGCGCGACGCGCGGCGGCAGCGCCGCCAACGTCATCTCCGGCAACGGCGCGGCCGGCGTCTGGATCGCGTACTCGGCCACGACCGGCGTCCTGGTGCAGAGCAACCTCATCGGCCTGAACGCCGCCGGCACGGCCGCGCTCGGCAACGCCGGCGACGGCGTCCTGATCCTGGCCGCCGACGGCAACACGATCACGGGCAACCGGATCGCGTTCAACGGCGGCGCGGGCGTCAATCTGGTCTCCCTGAACCTGGGTGAGGGCTTCGACCCTCCGCTGAACAACCGGATCACGGAACTGCCGGAAGCCGCCCCGAGCAACCTCATCTACTCCAACGGCGGCCTGGGCATCGACCTGGGCGGCGATGGGCCGACGGCGGACGACATCGGCGACCCCGACGGCGGCCCGAATAACCGTCAGAACGCGCCCGTCCTCACCGCCGCCGCGCCGTTCGACGACGTCGAGTTCAGCGGCACCTTCGTGGCCGGGCGTCTCAACAGCGCGCCGTCCACCCTCTACACGCTCGAGTTCTTCGACAACCCGGCCTGCGACCCGCTCGGCTCCGGCGAGGGCGCCGAGTTCCTGGGCAGCCTGGAGGCCGCCACCGACGAGGCCGGCAACGTGATCTTCTCCGGCCTCCTGTCCGGCCTGGCCGACGGCTACGTCACGGCCACCGCCACCGACCCGGCCGGCAATACGTCCGAGTTCTCAGCGTGCGCGGCGGCCGGCCCCAACAACCTCACCTGGACCACGGCCTACAGCCTGGACTCGTCCTTTGTGCCGGTGCCGGGCACGACCGCGGAGACGGCCTCGTTCGCGCAGTACCTGGACCAGGAAGGGCAGGCCCGCTGGTACCGGTTCTCGGTCGAGCCCGGCGCGGTGGCGACCATCACGCTCAGCGATCTCTCGTCGGTGTACGATTTTACCGTCTACAAGGACATCGCCCAGGCCTACGACGAGCTGGTCAACGGCGAAGTGGACGAGCAGACCCTGGAGCAGCTCGGCGCCGAGTTCGCGCCGGACGTGTACAGCCCCGATGTCTACAGCCCGGATGTGTACAGCCCGGACGTCTACAGCCCGGATGTGTACAGCCCGGATGTCTACAGTCCCGACGTGTACAGCCCGGACGTGTACAGCCCGGACGTGTACAGCCCGGACGTCTACAGTCCCGACGTGTACAGTCCCGACGTGTACAGCCCCGATCCGACCGCCTACTCCGTCGCCCAGATGCGCTCGCTGGTCGCGGTCTCGGTCTACAACGGCGCCTCGCGCCACGGCATCGCGGTCAACACCTGGGCCAACACCGGCGAGTACTACATCCGCGTCCGCGGCCGCAACGGTTCGTTCAGCCTGACCGATCAATACCAGATTCGGGTGGACTATCAGAGCGAGGTCTGCCAGGGCGTGGCCGCGCCGGCGGTGGGCACCAGCCTGACCGGCGTCGCCGGCGGCTATGAAAGCCTGATCCTGGTGGACTACGCGCGCCTGCCGGGGACGCCCGCCGAGCGGACGGCGCTCCAGGGCCTGCTGGCGACCCTGGCGGCGCGCCCGGAGGTGGGGGGCGTCGTGGTGGACGTCGGCGCGGACGCGCGCGTGAGCGCCGCCAACGCCATCGCCGACGGCGCGGCGTCCTGCCCCTACGCCAAGAACCTCGTCGCCGACGCCATCAAGCGGGTCGTGGACCGCTACCGCGCCGTCAACCCGGGGCTCCGCTACCTCGTCATCGTCGGCGGCGACAACGTCATCCCGTTCTTCCGCTACCCGGACCGCGCCGGGCTGGCGCCCGAATCGTTCTACTTCCCGCCGGTCAGCCAGACGTCGGCCTCGGAGGCCAGCCTGCGCCTGAACTACGTGCTCGGCCAGGATGAGTACGGCGCGCAGGTCTCGCTCTCGGTGCGCGACAGCCGCCTGCCGATCCCGGACCTGGCCGTCGGCCGGCTGGTGGAGACCGCGGCCGAGGCGTCCGGCCTGGTCCAGGCCTATCTGAATACGCCGGCCGGCGTGGTCGCCACAACCCAGCCCTCGCTGGTCACCGGCTACGACTTCCTGTCGAAGACGGCCGAGGCCGTGCAGGCCGAGCTGGAGGCCGGCACCGGCCAGCCCGCCGATACCCTGATCGCGCCCGGCGACGCAGCGCCGACCGATCCGGGCTCGTGGACGGCGGACCAGCTGCGCAACGCCCTGTTCAACGACGGCCGCCATGACCTGATCTTCCTGGCCGGCCACTTCAGCGCCGCCAGCGCGCTGGCCGCCGATTACACCACCCGGGTCGAGGCGTCCGAGCTGGCGGCGGCCGCGGCCGACTTCACCAACGCCATCATCTTCAGCGCGGGCTGCCACTCCGGCTACAACACCGTGGACGGGGACAGCACCAGCGCCACGCTCCAGCCGGACTGGGCGCAGGCCTTCGCCCGCCGCCAGGCCACGCTGATCGCGGGCACCGGCTACCAGTACGGCGACACCGATTTCATCTACTACAGCGAGCGCCTGTACCTGAACTTCAGCCAGGAGCTGCGCCGCGGCAGCGGCCCGGTGTCCGTCGGCGAGGCGCTCGTGCGCGCCAAGCAGGCTTACCTCACCACCACCGGCCCGACACGCGGCATCCACGAGAAGTCGTACCTGATCGCCACGCTCTTCGGCCTGCCGATGCTGAGCGTGGACCTGCCCGGCGACCGCCTGCCGGAGGCCTCCGGCGCCAGCCCGATCACCCCCGCGCCGGTCGCGGACGGCACGCCCGGCGACGCGCTGGGCCTGGCCACGGCCGAGGTGACCCTCACGCCGGCCCTGGTCCCCTTGACCAAGACGGTCACCACGCCCTCCGGCGCCGCCACGGCCACGTACTTCACCGGCCCGGATGGCGTGCTGGTCAACCCGGCCGAGCCGTCGCTGCCGCTGGACCTGGAGAACGTCACCGCCGCCGGCGCGGTGCTGCGCGGCGTGGGCCTGCGCTCGGCCACGTACACGGACCTGACCGACCGCCAGCCGCTGGTCAGCGCCTCGGTGTTCGACCTGACCGGCCAGCGCCCGGACTTCGCCTCGACCGTGTTCTATCCCATCCGGCCCTGGCGCGTCAGCTACTACGACGCGCTCGCCAACCCGAACGGCGCGACGCAGTTGATGTTCACGCCCGCCCAGTTCGTCTCGAACACGGCCGGCGCGCCGGTCGGCCGGCTGCGCCGCTGGGACAGCGCGGCGTTCCGGTTGTTCTACAGCAGCTACGTGACGCCCAGCCCGAACGGCCAGAACCTGCCCGCGCTTTCGGCGCCGCCGGCCCTGGCGCGCGTCGAGTCGACCGTGAGCGGCGGCCAGATCCGCTTCGCGGTCCGCGTCACGGTCGATCCGTCGGCCGGCGTGCAGGCGGTGTGGGTGAATTACACGGCGCTCAGCGGGCCGTGGTACGGGGCCTGGCAGCCGCTGGACCTGGCCCAGGACCCGGAGGACTCCACGCTCTGGACC
Organism: Anaerolineales bacterium; assembly: GCA_034434015.1. GTDB lineage: Bacteria > Chloroflexota > Anaerolineae > Anaerolineales > UBA6663 > SpSt-583. The sequence goes on along the minus strand of DAOUAB010000025.1, from coordinate 7,139 downwards.
GGCGTCCTGCCGCTCGGCGCGACCGCGCCGGCCGACGTGCGTTTCATCGTCCAGGCCGCCAGCGGCGTGGGCCTGGTGACGCTGTCCACCAACAGCGGCGCCTACTACATCCCCGGCGTCGACTCCAACGTCGTGGAGCAGCCCGGCGCCAATGATCCGCCGCCGGCGCCGACGACGCTCGTCCTCGACCCGGTCTCGACCGGCGAGTACGGCGACGAGGTGACCTTCGCGGCCACGCTGACCGGCAACGGCGGCCCGGTGAGCGGCCGGAGCATCGCCTTCACCCTGGGGACGCTGACGCGCCGCGCCACCACCGGCGCGAATGGCCGCGCCAGCGTGACCCTGGCGCTCGCGCAGAAGCCGGGCGCGTACACGCTCACCGCCAGCTTCGCGGGCGATCTGAGCTTCGCCGAGAGCGACGCCAGCGCGCCGTACACCCTCGTCAAGCGCGGCACGGCCCTCACACTCACGCCGCCGTCGGCCTCCATCCAGTCCGGCCACAATACCGGCCTGGTCGCCGCCCTGGTCGACTCGGACGGGCAGCCGCTGTTGCAGAAGCCGGTGCTGTTCGTGGTGAGCGGGCCGGGCGGCGCTTACACCCGCCTGGCCGAGACCAACTTCCTGGGTCAGGCGGCGCTGGGCGCGGTGTCCTTGCCCGGCGGCGTCTACGCCGTCAACGCGTACTTCGGCGGCGCCGTCACGTTGCCGGATGCCAGTGTGCTCGATCTGACCGACGCGTTGTACGCGGCCAGCTCGGCGTCCGGCTCGCTGACGGTCACGGTCTTCCCGGCCACGCCCGTGCTGGACAACTTCAACCGCCGCAACGGCCCGCTGGGCAGCAACTGGGGCCAGGCGGAGGCCAAGGGCGGATACGCAATCTGGAACCAGAAGGTGGACGTGCTCACCGGCGGCCCGATCTACTGGCGCGCCGGCGCCGCCTTCGGCGTGAACCAGGAGGCCTTCGTCACGCTTACCACCATTGACCGGAATTCGGCCTGCCACAGCCTGCTGCTCAAGGTCCAGGGCGGCAACTCGCCCGACTGGCGCAAGGGCGCCATCCTGGTCCTGTACGATGCGCGGGCGGGCGCCGTGCGTGTGGAGACCTTCCGGCTCAACGCCTCGCGCTGGACGCACTACGCCAATATCCCGGCGGCGTTTAGCGACGGCGACCGGCTGGGCGCGCGCGCCCTGGCGGACGGCCGGGTGCAGATCTACCGGAACGGCGCGCTGGCCGGCGTGGTGGCGCTCAACGCCGCCGACCAGGCCTTCTTCAATCCGCGCGGCGGCCGGATCGGCCTGTGGTTCACGGGCGCCGGCGCAGCCTTCTTCGACGACTTCGGCGGCGGCGCCGTGACGCCGTAGAACGCGCCGGCCCCCCCTTCCGCCCGCCCGATGCTCCAGCCGGCCCGCTTTCCGGCTGGAGCATCTTTTGATGTTATGATTATGCCCGGCCCACATGGAAACGCTCGGGGTCTACCTCCCCATTGACCGTTGGCAGGCGCTGGTTGACGGACGCCGCCTGCCGGACCGGACGCGCGGCGCGGCGCTGTTCGCCGACGTCTCCGGCTTCACGCGCCTCACCGAGGCGCTGGTCAACGACCTCGGCCCCCAGCGCGGCGCCGAAGAGCTCACCCGTTCCCTCAACCTGGTCTACGACGCCCTGGTGACCGAGCTGCACCGCTTCGGCGGCAGCGTGATCAGTTTCAGCGGCGACGCCATCACCTGCTGGTTCGACGGCGACCCCGGCCCGCGCGCCGCCACCTGCGCCGCCGCCATGCAGACGGCGATGCGGGCTTTTGCCGCCATGCCGACGCCGTCGGGCAAGACGGTCTCGCTGGCCCTGAAAGTGGCCGTGGCGGCCGGGCCGGTGCGGCGTTTCGTCGTCGGGGACCCCGAGCTCCAGTTGATCGACGCCCTGGCCGGCCGCCTGCTGGACGAGCTGGCGGCGGCTGAGCACCAGGCGCGGCAGGGCGACATCGTGCTCACGGCGGCGGTCGTCGAAGCGCTCGGACCGCGGGTGACGGTAGCCGAGTGGCGCGCGGATGACGAGACCCGCCAGCGTTTCGCGGTCGTGGGCGCCCTGTCGGCGGCGGCCGCCCCCGTGCCCTGGACGCAGCTGTTGCCCGAGGACCTGCCGGACGAGCAGGCGCGGCAATGGCTGCTGCCCGCCGTCTACCGCCGCCTTAAAGAGGGGCGGGGCGAATTCCTGGCCGAGCTCCGGCCGGCGGTGGCGCTCTTCCTGCGTTTCGGCGGGCTCGATTACGACGGGGACGCCGCCGCCGGCGAGAAACTCAGCGCCTACATCCGCCAGGTCCAGCGGGTGCTGGCCGAGTACGACGGCAACCTGCTCGGGCTGACCATCGGCGACAAGGGCAGTTATCTCTACGCGGCCTTCGGCGCGCCGGTGGCGCACGAGGACGACGCGCGCCGCGCGGTCTCGGCGGCGCTCGAATTGCAGGCGCTGCCGCTCGGCTTCACGGATCGCGGCGTGCAGATCGGGATCAGCCAGGGGCGCGTGCGGACCGGCGCTTACGGCGGCGCCCTGCGCCGCACCTACGGCGTGCTCGGGAACGACGTCAACCTGGCGGCGCGCCTGATGCAGGCGGCGGCGCCCGGGCAGACCCTGGTGAGCCCGGTGACGCGCCAGGCCGTCGGCGACGCCTTCGCCTGGGAGGCGCTGGGCGCGCTGACGGTCAAGGGCCGCGAGGCGCCGGTGCCGGTGTTCCGCCTGCAGGGCGTCCGGGCGCGCGAGACCGCCCGGCTCCAGGGCCCCAAATACGCCCTGCCCATGGTCGGGCGCGAGGCGGAGCTGAGCCTGATCATGCAGAAGTTCGACCTGGCGCTGAGCGGCCACGGCCAGGTGATCGGCCTGAGCGCCGAGGCCGGCATGGGCAAGACCCGCCTGCTGGCGGAAGTGATTGCGCAGGCCAACGCGCGCCGCGTGGTGGGCTACGGCGGCGAATGCCAGTCCTACGGCATGAACACGGCCTACCTGGTCTGGCACAACATCTGGCGCGGCTTCTTCGCCCTGGAGGCGACGGCGGGCCTCGACGATCAGGTCTTTGCGCTGGAGGTCCAGCTCCGCCTGATCAACCCGGACCTCGTCCCGCGCGCGCCCCTGCTGGGGAGCGTCCTCAACCTGCCGATCCCGGACAACGACTTCACGCGCACCTTCGACGCCAAGCTGCGCAAGACCTCGCTCGAGGCGCTGCTGGTGGACTGTCTGCGCGCCCGGGCCCGCGAGGCGCCGCTGTTCCTGGCGCTGGAGGACTGCCACTGGCTGGACCCGCTCTCGCACGATCTGCTGGAGGTCGTCGCCCGCGCCATCGTCGGCCTGCCCGTGCTGGTGCTCATGGCCTACCGGCCGCCGGACCTTCAGCGTTTGCAGGCGCCGCGGGTGAGCGCGCTGCCGCATTTCACCGAGATCGCGCTCACCGAGTTCACGCCGGCCGAGGCCGAGCGCCTGATCCGCCTGAAACTGGAGCGGGGCTTCGGCGAGCAGCGCGCGGCGCCGGCGGTGCTGGTGGAGCGGGTGCGCGAGCGCGCCCAGGGCAACCCGTTCTACATTGAGGAGCTGCTGAATTATCTGCACGACCGCGGCATCGACCCCGCCGACCAGCAGGCGCTGGAACAGCTCGACCTGCCGGCCAGCCTGCACAGCCTGATCCTCAGCCGCATCGATCAGTTGACCGAGAGCCAGAAGATCACGCTCAAGGTCGCCAGCGTCATCGGGCGCCTGTTCCGGGCCGCCATGCTCTGGGGCGTGTATCCGCAGCTCGGCGCCTTTGAGCAGATCCTGGCCGATCTGGATGTGCTCAACAAGCTGGACCTGACGCCGGTGGACTCCCCGGAGCCGGAGATCAGCTATCTGTTCAAGCATGTGGTCACCCAGGAGGTGGCTTACGAGAGCCTGCCGTACGCGCAACGCGCGTTCCTGCACGACCAGATCGGCCAGTACCTGGAGAGGACCTCGCCCGAGGCCATTGACCAGCTGATCAACCTGCTCGCGTTCCACTACGACCGGAGCGAGAACACGCTCAAGAAGCGGGAATATCTGCTGCGCGCCGGGCAGGCGGCGCAGGCCGCCTACGCCAACGCCGCCGCCATCGACTATTTCCAGCGCGTGCTGCCGCTGCTGCCGCCGGCCGAGCAGGCCGCCGTCATGCGGCGCCTCGGCCAGGTGCTGGAGCTGGTGGGGAAGTGGCGCGAGGCCGGCGCCTACTATCGCCAGGCGCTGGAGCTGGCCGAGCAGCTCGACGACCGGCAGGGCCAGGCGCAGGCCCAGGTGTTGATGGGCGAGCTTCTGCGCAAGCAAGGCCAGTACGACGAGGCGCGCCGCTGGCTGGCGCAGGCCCAGGCGGGCTTCGAGGCGCTGGGCGACCGCAGCGGCGTGGCGCAGGTCTTTCACTACCTGGGCTCGCTGGCCAGCCAGCAGGGCGACCATGCCTCGGCCAGCGGGTTATACGAGGCCAGCCTGGCCATCCGGCGCGAGCTGGGCGAGCAGCCCGGCATCGCCAGCCTCCTGAGCAACCTGGGCATCGTGGCGCGGTCGCAGGGCGACTACGCCCGGGCGCGCCGGCTGCACCAGGAGAGCCTGGCCATCCGGCGCGAGCTGGGCAACAAGTGGGCCATCGGCGTGTCGCTCAACAACCTGGCCAACGTCGCCATTGATCTGGGCGAATTTCAGGAGGCGCGGACGCGCCTGGAGGAGGCCCTGCGCCTGATGCGCGAGGTCGGCGACCGCTACGTGATCGCCACGTTCCTGGACAACCTGGGGAACGCGGCGCGCGCGCTCCAGGATTATGCGGCGGCCGGCCGCCTCTACCGGGAGAGCCTCGAGATGGCGCGCGAGTTCGCGGATCGGTGGCTGTTGGCGTATGTGCTCGAGGATGTGGGCGTCCTGGCGGCGGCGACCCGGCGTCCCGAGACGGCGCTGCGGCTGGCGGGGGCGGCCGCGGCGCTGCGGGAGGCGATCCGCGCGCCGCTCTCAGCCGCCGAGCGCGAGAAGCTGGAGCGCGGGCTGGCGGCCGCGCGGCAGGCCCTGGCCGCCGCCGCGCAGGCGGACCTGGTGGAGCAGGGCCGGGCGCTGCCCATGGAGGCCGCCGTGGACGAGGCGCTGACGGCGCTGGGGAGGGAATAATTGCGGAAGCCGCCGGCGCGTTGCCGGCGGCTTCCGGGCAGTGGAGATGCCGGGAATTGAACCCGGGTCCGAAAGATTCGGCGACAGGCGTCTACAAGCTTAGCCGCGCTATTTTGGCGTCACCGGCCCAGGCCCCGCGGGGCCGGGTCACTGGGCCGACCAGCTGCATGGGGTCTTTCGCCCGGCCAGCAGCATACCGGGCGGCACTCCGTCCTTTGTCTCGCTGAGACGCGCGCCGCCGGAGGGGCTCGCGGTCAACGGGCCGCCGTCAGCGGGCGGCCTGGGCTATGCGCTCGGCGGGGTTAGGCCGCGAGCGGCAGAGCCGCATAGGCAGTGCGGTTGGCACTTGTGGTTTGCGCTGAGTTTACGGGTTTCGGCGCCGCCCGGCTTGCAGCCTGGAACCAGCCTCTTCCGTCGAAGCCAGTCATCCCCAGACACAAGAACGATAGCACAATTCGCGCCGGGCGCAATGCGTATAGCCACTAAGGGGCGATGTGTGGACCATCTGTTGTTATGCATGTCCTTTTAGCATCATTCAGTCTATGCGCAGGGCGGGGCAGGCGCTGGCGGTTGCGGCGACGCTCGATCATGCCGGCGCGCTGTGCGGTTTCAGGCGCCGGCACTCCGTTGGCTTAAGGGATGAATGAGGAGCCAATTTCCTACTTGACCCGCGCTCCGAAGTCGTCCTATATTGGGTTCAGGCGGTCCGCCCAATAGTGAATGCCTAGGCACAGAATCGCGGTCGGACGCCCGCACCAACTTCCAACTCAAAGGAGGTGGCAAAGCTTCACGGAATACCGCGACCGTGAAGCCGGCGAAACGTCGTCAGGCCTGATCCCAAAACGGCGACACAGGCCCGCCCACATAGTGATGATTGAGCCAAAACATTACAGGGACAGGGTCCCACCTGTCCAGGGTCAACTTACAAGGACCCACACCTGAAGCCGCGCCCTTCGGTACAGAGGTGCGGCTTCAGCTTTTAACGCGGGCTATAATGGCGCCCCATGAACCCGGATGCGCCCGCCGCCAAACCCAACGTCCTCATCCTGTACAACGAGAACCCGGCCTGGCCGGAGAGCGACCGCGCCTGGACGGCCCGCATGGTCCGCATGCTGGCCGGCGCGCTGCGCCACACCGGTCATACCGTTCAAACAGCGATGGTCTTCGACACGCTCGCGCCGCTGGACGATTACGACCCGCGCGCCTGGGTGATCTGGAACTGGGCCGAGGAGCTGGGCGGCCAGCCGTGGACGGACTGGCAGGTGGCCGCCGAACTGGAGCGGCGCGGCTTCGCTTTCACCGGCTCCGCCGCCGAGGTGCTGGCGGCCTCGGTGGACCGGCGCTGGATCAAGGCGCGTCTGCGCGCCCACGGCCTGCCCGTCCTGCCGGACCTCGTCTGCGCCGATCCGGCTGAGAGCCGCGCCTGGTCCGATTTTCCCGCCATCGTCAAGGGCGTCACTCAGCACGGCAGCTTCGGCATCGACCGCGAGGCGGTGGTGGACACGCCCGAAGCGCTCGCCGCGCGGGTGGCCTACGTGCGCGCAACTTTCGACTGTGACGCGCTGGTGGAGCCGTTCCTGGACACGCGCGAGTTCCACGTCGCCGTGCTGGGGGCCAACGGCTCTCAGCACAGCCACGCCCTGCCGCCGGCCGAGTACGACTTCTCCGGCCTGGCCGACCCGCGCGACCGGCTGCTGACCTACCACGCCAAGCACAGCGACGTGGTGGAGGACGGCTACGCCTACCCGGCCCTCAAATGGCTGCGCTGCCCGGCTGCCGTGGACGAGGCGCTGGGCGCGCGGCTGGCGGCGGCGGCGCTGGGCACCTTCCGCGCGCTCGGCTGCCGGGACTACGCCCGCGTGGACATGCGCCTGCGGGGCGCTGAGCCGGTGCTGCTGGACGTCAACCCCAATTGCGACCTGGACCTGACCTCGGTGGTGATGCGCGGCGCGCGGGCGCTGGGCTGGGCCTACCACGACGTCGTCGCCCACATCGCGGC